>JAJRXN010000359.1 GCA_024276295.1 Acidobacteriota bacterium | reverse complement strand
GTCGTGATCGATCCGCGCACGCTGCTCGAGGGGGAGGACGGGATCGTCCTGTCGGCGATCCGCGCGGCGGTGGTGCGGCCGGAGACGGGGGAGAGAGCGAACGCCCACCGGCGTCACGACGCGTGACGGACGTGGAGCACGTCGCCGTCGCGGACGACGTAGTCGCGCCCCTCGAGCCGCAGCCAGCCCTTCTCGCGCGCGGCGGCCAGCGAGCCGGCCTCGAGCAGCCGGTCCCACTCGATGACCTCGGCGCGGATGAACCCCCGCTCGAGGTCGGAGTGGATCGTGCCGGCGGCGGCGCGGGCGACCGTTCCTTGGCGGATCGCCCACGCGCGGCACTCGTCCTTGCCGACCGTGAAGAACGAGATCAGTCCGAGCAGCCGGTAGCTGGCGCGGATCAGCCGATCGAGAGCCGGCTCCTCGATGCCGAGTTCGCGCCGGAAGGTCTCGGCGTCCTCGGGGCCGAGGGCAGCGATCTCCTCCTCGATCTTCGCCGAGAGCGCGACCGTCTCGACGCCGCGCCGGCCGGCGACGGCGCCGAGGCCGAGCCGTTCGGGCGGGGCGCCGATGAGGGCCGTGTCGTCCTCGCCCAGGTTGACCGCGACGAGCAGCGGCTTGGCGGTCAGGAAGGCGAAGCCGCGCAGGGCGCGCAGCTCGTCGTCGCCCAGGGCGCCCTCGCGCAGGGGACGCTCCGCCTCGAGTTCGGCGATCACCTTCGCGATCAGCTCCCGCTCCGCGCGGTCCTCGGGACGGTTGGTCTTCGGGATCAGCGCGTCGAGACGCTCGAGTCGGCGCTGGGCGACCTCGAGGTCGGCGAGCAGGAACTCGGTTTCCATCAGCTCGAGGTCCCGCGCCGGATCGATCGAGCCTTCCGGGTGGGGATCGAGCGGGTCGTCGAAGGCGCGCAGGACCATCACCAGCGCGTCGGCGGCGCGCAGCTCGCCGAGCACCGGATTGTCGGCGCGCGCGGAGCCCCGTTCGAGCGGGACGACGTCGACGTACGTCACCGTGGCGGGCGTGTGCTTCTTCGGCTCGAACAGCGCGGTCAGACGGTCGAGCCGCGGGTCGGGGACCCGGGCGACCCCCTTGCGGGTCTCCGGTTTCGATCCGGGCGGGACGTCCCGTCCGGTCAGGATCGACCACAGCGTCGTCTTGCCGACGCGGCCGAGGCCGCAGAGCGCGATCTCCATCGATTCGGTCCCCGGATCCGGGCGCGGCGCGCGTCCGGCGCGGCGGTCATTGCAGCGCGCCGGCCGGTCCGGCGCAACCCCGCGGTTGACGGCGATCGGGCGGGGTTCCTACCATCGCCCGCCCGCCGGGCGGCGGGAAGAAGGGAGGCGGCCGTGATCGAAGGCGTGCAGGTCGTCGCGCTCGAGAACCACATCGACGAACGGGGGCGGGTGGTCGAACTGTTCCGCGCCGACGACGGGAGCCTGCCGCCGTTCGGGCAGGTGCACGTCTCGACCGTGCAGCCTGGGGCGATCAAGGCCTGGCACCGGCACCACAAGCGGACGGACGCGCTGGCCTGCGTTCGCGGGACCGTTCGTCTCGGGCTGTACGATCCGCGGGAGGACTCGCCGACGCACCTCGAGGTCAACGAGTTCTTTCTCGCCCCGGAGTCGCCGCATCGCGTGCTGATCCCGCCGAAGGTCTGGTTCGGATTCAAGGGGGGCGGGGAGACCGAGGCGCTGGTCGTCGTCTGGACCGACGAGGCCTACAACCCGAAGGTGCCGGACGAGGAGCGCTGGGACCCCGTGGTCAACGAGATCCCCTTCGACTGGGAGCGGAGGGACCGCTGACCGCGCTCCCGCCCGCGCGTGCGACCCGATCGCCGCGCGGGTACGATCGGCGGCCGGATCGGGGCGTGGCGCAGCCTGGTAGCGCATCTGCTTTGGGAGCAGAGGGTCGCTGGTTCGAATCCAGTCGCCCCGACCAGTCCTCGAGATCCGGGCCGCGTCAACGCTGCGCGCAGGCGTCCTGCGCTCCCGCGGGCCGGCACGCGCCCGGGGCCGGCGTGCGGGCGGTGCCGTCACTCGCGCGGCCGTAGGAGCCTTCGCCGGTGCCGTCGTGCGGGACGACGACGAAGAACTCCGCCGGGCGCGCGCCCTGCGGCAGTGTGAACTCCTTCGCCGAGACGTCACAGCCGCCCGGCTCGGGGGCGATCGAGTCCCAGCCGGCCGTCAGGTCGCCGCGGTAGACGGCGCTGCGCATCGCCGATCCGCAGTCGCCGGAGAACGTCAGCCTGAGCCGCCCGCCGCCGGCCTTCGCGACGCGCAGGAAGCCCGCGACACCGGGGGCCGATCCCGATCCCGGCTCCTCGAGCCGGTGCCGCGAGAGGAACGCCCACGCCTCGCGGGCGCCCTCGATGTCGTGGTTCTGGTTGCCGAGGCCGAGCAGCGCCAGCAGCCAGTGGGGACGCTGGTGGTCGATCGACGGGGCGACGTGGCCGCCTCCGCGGATCCGGTAGAACGACACCTCGGCCGACTCCCAGCCGCCGTCGTACAGGGCGCTTTCGGCCGTCGAGCCGTCGTTCGGGTCGATGTCCGGAAAGAGCGTCGTCGCGGAGGGGCTGCGCGTCGTGTTCAGGCGCGTGATCCACCAGTCGCGCGTCGCCTCGGCGGAGATGACCGTGCCGCGCACGCAGGTGCCCGACGCCGCGTTGACGCAGCCGCCGTTCCACGGGACGTAGTTCTCCTCCGCATCGCCGTTGCAGATGAACACCGGTGCCGGGCGGTCCGGCTCTCGGCACTCGCTGGCCGCCGGGAGGTTCGCGATGAACGCGGCGATCGCGGCGATGCGGTCGGGAAGCTCGAAGGCGAGCCGGAAGCTCATCATCCCGCCGTTCGAGGAGCCGGTGGCGTAGACGCGCGTCGTGTCGACCGGCCACCGGGCGACGGCCCAGTCGATCAGGGCGGAGATGAACCCGACGTCGTCGGCGCCGGTCTCGATCGCCGGCGCATCGCCGCGGCAGTCGTTCCAGTTCTGGTCGACGTCGGCCGGATCGCCGGTGTCCGGGTTCACGCCGTTCGGCACGATCAGCAGGATGCCCTCTTCGTCGGCGATCTCGGGCCACTCCGCC
>JAJRXN010000358.1 GCA_024276295.1 Acidobacteriota bacterium | reverse complement strand
TATTCCGACGTCTTGTTCATCAGGGACACGAGAACCGGCAGGAACTCGCCGGGGCCCGCCAAGCTGGCGGCCCGCAGATCGACGCCGAAGAAGAACTCCTTGCCCTCGTTGTAGTAACTCGTCGGATTCAGCTTGCGGATCGTGGGTCGCGACTCGGAAGACCGGAACAGCACGCAGCCCGCACCGGCAGCAAGTGCGAGGGCGCACGCACAGGCGAGGGGATACCGGACCCGGGAAGCCCAGGAACTCCTTGACATGGTTTGCATCCTCGAACTCTGTCCATCCCCGAGCGATCCTAGCATGAGCTGCACCGGGAATCAGTCCGCCCCGCGCAAGGATGCTGCAGGTCACGATTCCCTGCAGCCGCCGAACGGAACGGTCGTTCAGCGCCGGCCAAGCCGCCCGTCGAGATCACGGAGGAGACCCTCGGCACGCGCCCGCTCTTCCCCGCTGACGAGCGGGAGGTAGCGCTGGAGCGCATCACGCGCCTCCGGCAGACGACCGGTTCGCGCAAGGGTGAGCCCCAGATTGAACCAGGCGTCGACCAAGTGCGGATCTTCCTCCACGGCACGGCGCCAGGCCTCGATCGCCCCATCGAGTTGCCCGCTCCGCGCCCGGACGACACCGAGGGCATTCCAGGCCTCGGCCTGGTGCGGGTCCTGCGCGAGTGAGGACTCGAGTCGGGAACGCGCTTCCGGCAGGTTCCCCTGAGCCAGAGCCAGCGTGCCGAGGTCGGCCAGGGCCCCGGGAAATGTCGGGTCGAGTTCGAGGGCCCGCTTGAAACGGTTGAGCGCACGGGCCGAATCGCCGAGTTCCGCCGCGATTCGTCCGAGAACGACCTGCGTTTCCGGATCGCCGGAGTCCGCCCACGAAGCGAGGGCATCATCGGCCTCCCGGGGTCTGCCGATCGCCACCAGGGCCAGCGCGAGCTTGCGTCTCAGAGATTCCGTGTCGACGCCGCGCGCGAGTGCCCGTTCCAGCAGGGTCACGGCCTCTGCGGGGCGTCCTTGGTCGGTGTACAAGAACGCAAGATGTCCGTAGGCGACCGCCATCCGGGGCTGATGCGCGATGACATTCCGCAGCAATTCGATGGCCCGGGCGACGTCGCCGCGACGGTAGGCCCCCAGCGCGTCATCGATCGCCTGGTCCCATTCGAGCAGGTTCTTGGGATCATCTTCCGGACCGAAGTCGTACCAGTCCCTCGCCCCACCGGCCCCGACGACGTACCCGAGGCTTTCCAGCCGGCGACGCTCCTCGCCGGCGACCGCCCCCCGTTCCGCCGTGGCCTCCGGTTCCGGAAGCAGGCCGACGAGGCGACGGTATTCGTTCCCCCGCACGGCGACGAGGTTGTTCGCCTCCATGGGGTCCTCTGCAAGGTCGTACAACTCGGGCACGGGCAGATCGATCGCCTTGAGTCGACCGTGCAGAACGCCACGAAGAGGCGCCCAGCCGCGATTGTAGAACGCCGACAGGGCTTCGAAGCGCAAGGCGGGCAACGCGCCGACCCGGTCACGAAGCAGCGAACGCCCCGTCAGCGCTGACGGCACGGGCAGACCCGCAAACTCGAGCATCGTCGGTGCCAGGTCCACATGGCCGACCGGCTCGTCACGCACGCCTCGCACCACCAGCGGCGGGTCCGACCAGAGGATGAGAGGAACGTGGAGCGTCGCCTCATAGGCGAACAGCCCGTGGGTCTTTTCCCCATGCTCGCCAAGTCCTTCCCCATGATCCGACGTGACGACCACAAGGGTCGGACGCGGGCGCGGCGCATCGAGGATTGCGGAAATCAGCGGAGCGAGCTGCGCATCCGCAAACTCGACCTCGCCGTAGTAGGGATCCGCGGCATGGCGTGAGCGGTAGGGCTCGGGGGGCGCATACGGAAAGTGGGGCGTGAACAGATGAACCCACAGGAAGCGCGGCCGATTCCCGTTGTCGCCCCACCAGCGCACGGCACGAGCCACGGTCTCGCCGCC
>JAJRXN010000357.1 GCA_024276295.1 Acidobacteriota bacterium | reverse complement strand
GCCGGCACGAGCGTCTCCTGGGCCAGCCCATACACCCCACACAGGGCCAGAGTGGCGGTCAGCAGCGGAGCCGCAATCCGCGCGGTGCCGATGCCGGAGGCCTTCATCGCCACGATCTCGCCGGCGCGTGCCAGGGCCGAAAGGGAGATCCCGGCCGCCGCGAGGGCTCCGACGGGAAGGAAGTTCTGGAGCTGCTCGGGGATCGACAGGGCGAGATAGGAGAGCACGAGGCGCCAGGGGAACGACGTGAAGGAATCGTCGATGTCCACGATCGCCCGCCGGAAATCGAGCGCCACGCCGAGGACGACGAGGACGAGGAACGCCGCGGCGAGCATGCGAAAGAACGCGCCGGCCAGGTACCGGTCGAGCCGCGAGAAGAGCAGGCCCCACGCGACGCCGCCTCCCGTGCGGGGCGTTCTCCGCCGGGGCCCGGGCTCGGGCACGGGGAGTGCCCCCGGCGGGCGTCGTCCCGGCGAACGGACGACCATGCGGCGCCGGAGCGCCGCCAGGAATCCGGCCCCCTCGGTGCGCGGTGCCAGCCAGAGCAGTGCGCCCCAGGCCGCGGTCACCGCGTTGGCGAGCCACATTCCGGTCACCGGGGCCAGCTTTCCGTCCGCGGCGAGCGCCTGTCCGGTCATCAGGACCAGGGCGTACGCGACGATGATCAGGATTCCCTGTGTCAGCCCCGCGAATCGACCTCCGCGACGCGAGCGCGCGGCGAGCGGGAAGGCCGCGAACGTCAGCAGGAGGATCGCCGCCGGCAGCGCCAGGCGGCGGTGCCACTCGATCCGGGCCTTGCGCAGCCGGCGCTCGAGGGCGATCCGCCGGCCGGCCTCGGTCGTCTCGTGCAGCTCGGTGGTGATGGCCCCGATCTCCTGCAGCAGTGCGAGCCCGAGGAACTCCTGGGCGTCCCAGCGGTCCGCGCCGGTCATCACGCGGAAGGCGGGGTCGGGCGGGAAACTCAGCGTGTACTGGGCGAAGCGGGCGTAGCTGTGGGCCTCCGGGCTGTCCGGCTCCCAAGTGTGCTGTTCGCCGTCCTCGAGCAGGATCTCGATCCGCCCCGTCTCGCGATCGAATTCCGCCCGGCCACGGCGGGAGAGGATCATGCTCGCGCTGTCTCCGCGGGGCGTTTCGATGTAGAGCAGCACGCCGTCGAAGACGCGGCCCTGGGGCGACTCCTCGCTGGTGCGCGCGTAGAGCACGGCGTCGGCCAGCCGCTGGTAGAAGACACCGGGGTCGATCTCCCGGCTGACGTCGCGCGCGCGGATGATCTCGCCGATCAGCTCCTGCCGGTGCCTCCGGCCCTCGGGCTGCGCCACGTGCGCGAGGAGGGATGCGGCGAGGGCTCCGACGATGGCCAGACCGAGCACCGGCCGAAAGATCCGGCCCCGCGAGATCCCGGACGCCTCCATGGCGAGGATCTCGTGCTGGACCGCCAGACGGCCGATCCCCACGAGGACCGCGATCACGGCCGCCATCGGCAGCGTGAAGAGGAAGATCTCCGGGAGTTCGACCAGCACGAACCCGACGACGAGCCGGAACGGCACACGGCGTTCGATCGTCTGGCTGGCGAGGTTGAACAGGAAGTTGAGCAGGAAGACCGTCGTGAAGGCGGTGAGTGCGAGGGCGAACGCGCCCTGGAGCTGCCGCGAGACGTATCGGCTCAGGCG
>JAJRXN010000356.1 GCA_024276295.1 Acidobacteriota bacterium | reverse complement strand
CGTCGAGCCAGTGCAGGTCGCGATAGGTGTCGTCGATCAGCAGGGCCACGCCTCGACGCGCCGTCTGCTCGACCAGCACGTCGAGCACCTCCCGCGACTCGACGGTTCCGGTCGGATTCGAGGGCGAGATCACCACGACCGCCTTCGTCCGTTGCCCGATCATCGCCACGACCTGCTCCGGGTCGAGATGAAACCCCCGCTCGGCGGACAGCGGATAGCGCCGCACGGTCGCACCAAAGGCCTCGGCCGCGCGCGCCGCGCCGGGAAAGCCGGGATCCGGCACGAGGAGTTCGTCTCCCGGATCGAGCAGACACCCCAGCGTGACGAACGTCGCCTCCTGGCAGCCCGTCGCGACGAGCACGTCCTGCGCGCCGCCGGCGAAACCGGGATAGCTCTCCGCGATCCGCGCGCGCAGTTCGGGATCGCCCTGGGTCGGGCCGTAGCCGGACGGACCGTCGGCCGCCGCACGAGCGAGCGCCTCCTCGAGCACCCCCGGAGGCCGCAGGTCCGGCTGCCCGAGCCCGAGGTTCACCGCATCGGGCGGCGCCGACTCGAAGATCTCGCGGATCAGGGTGCGGCGCAGCGCGGCGACGCGGCGGGCGGGGCGCAGACTCATCGGAGGGCCGACTCCAGGGCCGCCCGGGCGTCGGTCCGCTCGTCGCGCCGCTTGACGATCAGCACGGCGGCGAGCGAGAGGCCCTGCTCGCGCGCCCACGGATCGCCGGGCCGACGGGATCCCGCGACGAGCACCGCACCCTCGGGAATCCGCAGCACGCCGTCCTCCCCCGGCTCGAGCCGGCGCCGCTGCACCAGATCGAACACCGGCGTCGAGGCGGTCAGGACGACGCCGGCCCCGATCACCGCGCGCCGGCCGACCTGCACGCCTTCGAGCACGGCCGAAAGCGCGCCGACGAATGCGCCGTCCTCGACGATCACCGGCATCGCGCCAGGAGGCTCGAGCACACCGCCGATCTGCGCCCCGGCGGAAAGGTGGATTCCCGCGCCGAGCTGGGCGCAGGACCCGACGAGCGCGTGCGAGTCGATCATCGAGCCCTCACCGACCCAGGCCCCGACGTTGACGTAGCAGGGAGGCATCAGCACCGTGCCGCGGCCGACATGCGCCCCGCGCCGGATCGCGGTCCCGCCCGGGACGACGCGGACGCCGGGCAGGCGGTCGATCGTCTGCGGCATGTAGAGCTGCTTGTCGCAGAACTCGAGCGGACCGGCCGGCGGCGTCGGGACGACCGCGCTGGTGCGAAATCCGAGCAGGATGCCCTGCTTGACCCACGGATGAACGGTCCAGCCCGAAGCACCGGGACTCGCGGCGCGGACGGCGCCGGTCTCGAGCGCCTCGAGCAGTTCGAGCACCGCCTCGCGTGCCTCGTCCTCGGGGGGGGCCTCGAGCGCCGCGAGCCTCTCGATGCGTCGCGCGAGTTCCATCGGATCGCTCACGACAGCAGGCCGGCGCGCGCGAGGCCGTCCTCGAGCCGCGCGCGCGTCGCTTCGCCGGCCGGCGCCAGCGGAAGGCGCACCCGGTCGGTGCACAGACCCAGGCGGGCCAGCGCCGCCTTGGCCGGGACCGGATTCGTCTCGGCGAACAGGGCGCGGATCAGCGCGAGCAGCCGGTAGTGCTCGGCGCGGGCCTCCGCGACGCGTCCCGCGAACGCATGGTCGATCATCGTGACGAAACCGCCGGGATCGACGTTCGAGAGCACCGAGATGACGCCGTCGCCTCCGAGCAGCGTCATCGCAAGCGTCATGTCGTCCTCGCCCGAGAGCACGCTGAAGCCCTCGCGGCGTCCGGCGATCAGCGTCATCGCCTGGCCGAGATTCCCGGAGGCCTCCTTGACCGCGACGACCCGCTCGTCGCGCGCGATATCGAGCACGAGTTCGGGAGCCGCGTTGAGGCCCGTGCGCGAAGGCACGTTGTAGAGCACGACCGGAAGCCCGCCCTCCGCGGCGATACGCGCGTAGTGCTCGGCGAGCCCGGCGGGGTTGGGCTTGTTGTAGTACGGCGTGACGACCAGCGCCGCGTCGGCGCCGAGTTCGCGCGCCCGCCGCGTGCGTTGGATCGTCTTCGGCGTGCTGTTGGTCCCGGTTCCCGG
>JAJRXN010000355.1 GCA_024276295.1 Acidobacteriota bacterium | reverse complement strand
TGTCTCGGAGCGGCATCCGGAGAGCGGCACGACGCGATACGGCTACAACGGCATCGGGGACCGCATCTGGAAGGAGGACGCAGATGGCGACCGGGAGGACTACGGGTACGACCAGGAAGGCCGGCTGGTATCCATAGACCGTCCCGGTGCCGACAGCGATGTCCGCTACTACTACGAGGGTGACGCGGTTCCCGGGCATCCGGCGAGCTACCAGAACGCCTCGGGACTCATGACCGGAATGACCGACGGCTCGGGGTCGACTGTCTGGACGAAGTACGACATCCACGGTCGGCCACTCGAGATCGAGACGCGACGTGCGGGTGCGGACTACGTGACGTCGCTGAACTGGGACTCGGAAGGGAACCTCGAGTGGATCGAGTACCCGCATCCGGCAGGCGCGCCGCGGACGAAGGTGACGTACGCCTACAACGCGGCGGGTCTGGTCGTGAAGGTGTGGGTCGACGGCGAGCCCGTTGTCACGGACGTCCAGTACAATCCCTTGTTGCGTCCTGACGCTTGGAGCTACGCCAACGGCGTGAGCGTGTCGATCCCGACGGCGGAGGCGGAGCGGAACCGGCCGACGCGCATCTACACGCAGGGCGCGGTCCGGGATTCGGTCAGCGCTGACCTCGACCTGCGGTACACCTACAACCGGCGCGGCCAGGTGGCGACGATCGACGACGATGGGCGCCGGGACACATACAGCTATGAATCGGCACGTGCCTTCCTGCTCTCGGTCGACTACGGCGGAGCGGCCGTCGAGTACGGCTACGACGCCGAGGGCAACATCAGCTCACGTTCGAGCGCGGCTTGGCCGCATCTCGGCTTCGAGCGGTCGCACAGCAACAACCGCATCACGGGCTGTACGTACAGCGCGGCCGGCAACCTGCTGCAGTGCGCCGGCCGCGAGTACACCTACACCACGGACAACAGGATCCGCTCGGCGGATGGCGGGGTCGAGTTCACTTACGACGGCAAGGGCCGGCTTGTCGAGACGGTCGCAACCGGCGAGGGCCGGCTGCTGGCGGACTTCCAGGTCGAAGGTGTGGGGCGCCTCTCGCGCTTCGCAGGACCGCGTGGGGGGAGCCTGTCGGCAGAGATCGACTGGATCTACGCCGAAGGGCAACTCGTCGCGGCAGTCCGCCACGGCGCGGGAGCCGGTGTCGGCGACACGCTGCGGCTGCGGAAGGTCGGCGCCGACGTCGAGCTGACGTGGTCGGATCCGGACGGATGCCCACGCAGCTATCGGGTCCGGCGTGCCGACGAGCCAGGCTTCGCCAGTCCGGAGACGCTCGCCAGCGGTCTCGAGCAGGCACGCTTCACGGACGTCGGCGAGGCGGCGGGCCCGGCCGATCGGTTCTACCTCGTCGACACGGAGCGCGTCCGGCGCGTGTTCTGGTACGTGTCTGACCATCGCGGGTCGACGCGAATGGTGCTCGACGCGGCCGGCGAGGTCGTCGCGGAGTACGAGTACTTTCCCTTCGGAGGCTTCAAGGCAACGTCTTCCTGCGATGACGCCGAAGGCGTGTACCAGGGGGCCCTGCGTGACCGGTACGCGGACCTGTACGATCTCGGCGCGCGCCACCACTCGCCGGGGCTGGCGCGATTCGTCACGCCGGACGTGGTGTGGCCGGCGCTGGAGATTCCCTCCCGCTGGAACCTCTACCTCTATTCGTCGAACGATCCGGTCAACCTGATCGACCTGCTCGGGTACGCGACGACGACGAAGAATGGCGGGATCAACTACCTGCGCGACATCGACCTCTACGAGGATCCGCGCGGGTACCAGATGGCGCTCGAGGTGGCGGTCAACTTCGGTGGCGAGACGCTGTCGGACGCTCTCTCGCTGGACATGATCGCCGACGGCATGGCGGTGGCCGGGGATTCGACACTGTCGATCGGCCAGCGCGCCGGCGGACTGGCGAAGGCCAGCGCCGTGGCCGCGGTCGATGTGGCCGGCGGTGTTATCATCAAGAGAACCCTCGGCGGTGCGTTCAAGCTCGCGCGTGGCCTGTTCCGCTGGGGTGACGACCTCGCCCGGGCTGCGGTGCGCCGAGGGAG
>JAJRXN010000354.1 GCA_024276295.1 Acidobacteriota bacterium | reverse complement strand
GGGCTTCCTGCCGGACATCCGCCGCATCGTCGCCGCCCTGCCGGCGGAGCGGCAGAGCCTGCTCTTCTCGGCGACGATGCCACGCGAGATCCGCGGGCTCGCCGACCGCATCCTGCGCCGACCGCACGTCGTCGATCTGACCCGCGGCGGCCGGCTGGAGACGATCGAGCACACGGTCTTTCCGGTCGACGAACCGCGGAAGCGCGATGCCCTCGCGCACCTGCTCGCCGACCCCGGCTTCTCCTCGGCGATCGTGTTCACGCGCACCAGGCACCGCGCGCGCCGGCTCGCCCAGCAGCTCGTCGATGCCGGTCACCGGGCGGTGGCGCTGCAGGGCAACATGACGCAGCGGGCGCGGGACCAGGCGATGCGCGGTTTCCGGAGCGGGCGCTTCGACGTCCTCGTGGCGACCGACATCGCGGCCCGCGGAATCGACGTCGCGGGCGTTTCCCACGTGATCAACTTCGACATGCCGGACACCGTCGACGCCTACACCCACCGCATCGGGCGGACCGGCCGCAGCGAACGCGAGGGGCGGGCCTACACTCTGGTGACCTGGGCCGACCGGGCGCTCGTGCGCCGCGTCGAGCAGCGGCTCGGGGAGCCGATTCCGAGCCGCCGCCTCGACGGGATCGCACCTCCGGCGCCTCCGCGGCGGACGCCGGTGGTGGCGGAGGCCGGTCGCGGGGCCGGCCGTCCCCGCCGGGGCCCGGCACGGAAGTCGGGTCGCCGTGCCTGGAGCGCCCGCGGCCGGTGAGAATCCGGGTCTGGGTCGATGCGGACGCCTGTCCGCGGCTCGTGCGCGAGATCCTCGAGCGCGCCGTAGAGCGCGGCCGGGTCTCGATGGTGCTCGTGGCCAACCAGCCGCTGCGCGCTTCCGCCTCGCCGCACGTCCGGGCGGTCCGGGTCGGCAGCGGATTCGACGCGGCCGACCGGCGGATCGTCGACGAGAGCGCCGCGGGCGACGTCGTGGTCACCGCCGACGTGCCGCTGGCCGCCGAGCTGGTGCGTCGCGGCGTGCTGGTGCTCACGCCGCGGGGCGAGCAGGTGACCGAGGACAACGCCGGCGAGCGGCTGGCGACCCGCGACCTGCTCGACGAGCTGCGTTCGGGCGGCGCGATCACCGGTGGGCCGGCGCCGTTCGGGCCCCGCGACCGGCAGGCGTTCGCCGACGGGCTCGACCGGCTGCTGACCCGGATCGCGCGCGCCCGGCGGATCTCGTGACCGGCGGCGGCGTGTGCGAAGATCGGTCCCATGGAAAGCGCGGGAGCATCGTCGTCTCCGGTCGAGCGCGAGCTGAAACTGCTCGATCCCCAGGGCCTCGCCGCCGAGGAGGTCGAGCAGGCGCTGCGTGATCTCGGGGCGCGGGTGATCACCCGCGGCGAGGGGCTGCAGACCGACATCTACCTCGACACGCCGAGGGGCGACCTGGCGCGGGCCGGAGCGGCGCTGCGGGTCCGGCGGGCCGGGCAGGAGGGCCGGGCCGTCGCGACCTTCAAGGGGCCGGGCATCGTCGACGAGGCGCTTTACACCCGGCTCGAGGTAGAGGCGCCCTGGGAGACGTCTTCCCTCCCGGCATCGGCGGCGGCGCTGCCCGAAGCTCTGCGGGCCCACGTCGAACCGCGCGTCTGGACCCGCCCGCTCGAGCCGCTGGCGAGGATCGCCACGCGGCGGCATCGCGCCCGGATCGTGCTCGACACGGGGGTCGCCGAACTCGCTGTCGACCGCGTCGAGGCCACCGCGGCGGGGGCCGAGGCTCCCGCCTTCTGCGAGATCGAACTCGAGGTGCTCGAAGGCGCCCCCGAGCCGTTCGTCGCCATCGCCGGCGCCCTGGCCGCCTCGCGGGGCCTCGAGCCGTCC
>JAJRXN010000353.1 GCA_024276295.1 Acidobacteriota bacterium | reverse complement strand
GTTCGCGAACTGGGTGGCCAGCCACGGCTCGGCGAACGAGCTCGAGGTGGTCTACAACGGTCTTTCGACCACGTTCGACGTCAACGCGATCCTGGCCAACGCGGATCGTCTGTGATCGCTGGTGCGACGCAGGAAAGGAGTTAGGAAACCATGAAGAAGCTGCTGTTTGCTCTGTTCGCGCTGGCGATGATCGCATCGCTCGGCTGTGCGGTCACCGACTATCCGTTCATCACGGATTCCCGCGGTGACTACTCCGGCCTGATCCGGACGGCTCACAAGGCCTACATCGTTCCGTCGGCCGGAGTCGCCACCATCTACCCGGATGGGTCCGACAACCTGTTCTCGATGGTGCTGCAGAACCAGTACGGCGACCAGACGCTGTACACCTTCAACAACTACGACCCGACGGCCTCGGTGCTGTTCCTCGACCAGACCTACTGTGACTGGCGTTACGAGGGCTGCGAGATCTTCAACGCGTGGAACCCGCGTCAGAACGACGACGTCTTCGACGGTCAGATGTTCGACGACTGCTCCGGTGCCCGCAGCCTCTCGCTGCTCCTCGCCATGGGCACTCGCAACGGTGAGTGCGGCGACACGATCTGGTCCGACCAGCAGAGCCTCGCGAGCGTGTTCGCCGATCTCGACACGACCACCTGGCGTGGCGGTTCGGCCTACGTCGTCCCGGTGCATGCCGGCAACACGAACGTCACCCTGACGTCGGTGGCCGGAACGACCGAGTCGGCGCCGATCTTCGGCAACTTCACCGGCTTCATCACCGAGGATCTGAACATCGCGGTCCCGATGACGCCGAACGCCCGCCACGAGCTGAACTACGTCCGTGGCTGGGTGGCCGCCAACGGCAACCAGGCGAGCGTCGCCATCACCTACGAGGGTGTCAGCACCGAGGTGCCGGTGACCTTCCTGCCCGACGGCCTCGGCAACAACGCGGGTCGCTTCTGATCCTCGTGCATTGCGCCTGATTCGACTTTGGGGCGGCCTGCGGGCCGCCCCATTTTTCTTGCGGGTCGGGGCAGCGGCCTGCTGTCCGGCGCACGGTGTTCCGCACGATCCGGGCTATAGTGACGGCCATGGAACGATCGACGGAAGCGCGCCCGGGGCCACGGCTCGGACGGCCCGCAGCCGCGCCGGCCATGGCGACGAACTGGCTCGAGATCGACGTCGACGCATTCGCGCACAACGTCCGTGCGTTCTCCGATCATCTCGGGGCGCGCGTCGGACTGGCTGCGGTGGTCAAGTCCGATGCGTACGGCCACGGCATGAGACTCCTGGCTCCCGTCGCCGTCGCCGAGCGCGCCGCGTTGCTGGCGGTCGGCAACATCGACGAGGCGCTCGAACTGCGGTCCCTCGTCGGCCCGGCGGTCGGTGTGCTGGTGCTCGGCCACGTGCCGGCCGCGGCGTTTCCCGAGGCGGTGCGGGCCGGAATCCAGCTCACGGTCTACGACGAAGCCGCCGTGGCGCCGCTGGCCGGCGCGGCGCAGGCGGCGAACGCGGTGGCGCGGGTGCACCTCAAGCTGGAGACGGGAACGCATCGCCAGGGGGTGACCGCGGATCGTTTGCTGGCCCTGGCCGACCGGATCGCCGCGCATGGCGGGCGGCTCGAGGTGGCCGGCCTGTCGACCCACTTCGCCGACATCGAGGACACGACCGATCACGCGTACGCGATGGAGCAGCTCGAGCGATTCAGGGATGCTGCGGGTCGGCTGGCGGCACGCGGCTTCACCTCGCTGATC
This sequence comes from Acidobacteriota bacterium, assembly GCA_024276295.1. GTDB lineage: Bacteria > Acidobacteriota > Polarisedimenticolia > J045 > J045 > J065. Next base: position 338 of record JAJRXN010000353.1, on the reverse strand, counting down.
CGGCACGCGGCCTGTTCGGCGGCCGCGATCCTGTTTCCGGAAACCCACTTCGACATGGCGCGGATCGGCATCGGGCTCTACGGACTGTGGCCGTCGCGCGAGACGCTCGTGTCCGCCCGCGATCGCCGCATCGCCGGCCTGGACCTGCGGCCGGTCATGAGCTGGCGGGCGACGATCGCGCAGCTCAAGGACGTTCCGGCAGGTGCCTACGTCGGCTACGGGCGCACGTGGCGTGCGACGCGCCCGTCCCGCATCGCCGTGCTCCCGCTCGGCTACTACGAGGGATACGACCGGAGCATCTCGGGCCGGGGACACGTGCTGGTCCGCGGTGTGCGGGC
>JAJRXN010000352.1 GCA_024276295.1 Acidobacteriota bacterium | reverse complement strand
TGGTCGCGCGACTACCCGCTGCCCCAGGTCAAGGAGATCGGCCGCGTGCTCGGCGGGACGATCAACGACGTGCTGATCACCGCCGCCGCCGGGGCCCTGCGCCGCTATCTCGCGGCACGGGGCCAGCCGACCGAAGGGGTCGAGATCCGTGCGATGATCCCGGTCAACCTGCGGCCGCTCGAGCGCGCCGCTGAACTCGGCAACCACTTCGGTCTGGTCTATCTCAAGCTGCCGGTCGGCATCGAGGATCCGTACGATCGCCTGCTCGAGATTCGGGGACGGATGGACGCGATCAAGCGCTCGCCCGAGGCCCTCGTGGCGTTCCAGGTGCTCCGCAGCCTGGGGTTCGTCCCTCGCGGAGGCACGACGCCGGTCGTCGAGATGTTCGCCCGCAAGGCCACGGCGGTGATGACCAACGTGCCCGGTCCGCGCGAGCCGATCTCGCTGGCAGGAACACGTCTCGAACGGGCGATGTTCTGGGTCCCGCGCTCAGGGCCGATCGGCCTCGGCCTGAGCATCCTGAGCTACGCGGGGCGCGTGTACGTCGGCATCGCCACCGACGCCGGACTCGTCCCCGACCCCGAACGGATCGCCGGGCATTTCCACGAGGAACTCGGAGCGATGATGGAGCTGGTTGAGCTGCCGCGTCGCGACGCGAACCGGTAGGTGGCGGTCAGGGGCCGCGTTCGATCGGCTCGAGCAGCGACCGGATCCGTGACACCTCCTGTTCGAGGCCATAGGCGCCGGTCCGGACCGCCTTCGACGCGCGCCGCAGGTCCAGCTCGATCGCCAGCACCTCGCCGATCATCAGCTCGGCACAGCGCTCGGTCGGTTTGCGGACCTCCCGTTCGGCGGGGATCGCGCGCTGGGCCGGCTCGCGAACCCTCGACCAGCTCAGCTCGACCTCCCGGACGATCCGGCCGACACGCGTTCCGAGGTCTCCGATGTGGAGCAGCGTCCGGTCGATCTCGGCCACGGTCCGGCGCGCGAGCTGCCGGGCACGGACCCGGTTCGGCGTCTGCTCTTCGAACTGGACGGCGAGCGACCGCAGCCTGGTCACGGCGTTGATCAGACGCCGGCGGTCCCGTCGATAGGACCGTTCCGTGGCCTCGAGGGCCTCACGGGCCCTGCGGATCGCGACGTCGTGGTTCGCGGCGGCCAGTGTCGCCTCGCGCATCGATCGGGCCAGATGATCACGCCGGCTCCGTCCTTCCTGGTACAGGGCCAGCGAGTACGGGTCGAGCACACGGTTGATCCGGTGCTCTCCGAACGGGCCGCTGACGGCGGCTTCGGCGGCGTGGATCACGAAGGCGGCCCGGGAATCGAGAGCGATCAGCGAGCCCAGCAGCTCGGAACCGACGGCGCGAGCCTGCACCTCCCAGCTCGCTCCGGGGCCGCTCCGGAGGCCAGCAGCAGCATGAGGAGCTGCACGGCGCCAGGAAAGCGGCGGCCGTCAGGCGACACCCGTTCCTCGCGTGACGAACGGAGCGTTCATTTCCGGATCTTCCTGGGCTCGCAGACCTTCTTCTTCCCCTTGGCGACCGCCCCGCACTTCCGGCACTCCCAGGCGCCCGGCTTGCGCGGCTTTCTCGGCTTGTCCTTGATGCACATCGAGGCGCTCTCTCCGGCGGTGGTGGGTCGGCCGGGTGCAGCAGGCGAACGGTTCGCGGCTCGCGGCCGGTCGTGCATAATCCTACCGCGGATACCGGATGACGCCCGGCCGGTCCGCCGTCCCCTTCCGACACGCTTCCTGCCGAAAAGGACCCTCCGGTGACCGATCCGACCACCGCCACGATTCCCCTGATTCCGCTCGAGACGCTGTTCGGCAACCCGGACCGCGTCGGCCCGTCGCTCTCGCCGGACGGACGGCGGCTGACGTTCATCGCGCCTCTCGAAGGCGTGCTCAACGTCTTTCTCCAGCAGCTCGGCGAAGCGTCCGCCCGGCCGCTGACGCGTGACGCCGGCCGCGGCATCAGGCACCAGGGCTGGGCCTGGGACGGCCGGCACGTGCTCTATCTTCAGGACCGCGACGGGGACGAGAACTGGCGCGTGTTCGCGGTGGACGTCGCGTCGGGCACGGAGCGCCTGCTGACGCCGGACGCCCCGGAAGGCGCCCATCCCGTCCAGGCCCAGATCGTCGCCTCGAGTCCGCTCCATCCGACGACGCTGCTGGTCGGCCTCAACCGGCGCGACGAGCGCGTGCACGACGTCTGGCGGCTGGACATCGGCACCGGTGCGCTGGAAGAACTCGAGCGCGGTGACCCGACCCTGACCGGCTGGCTGGCCGACCACGACCTGACCATCCGCGGCCGCGTCCAGGCGCTGCCCGACGGCGGATCCGCCCTGCTGATGCGCGACGGACCCGGCGCCCCGCTGCGCGAGGTGATCCGCTGGTCGGCCGAGGACGCGCCGCTGTCCGGACCGCTGCGGTTCACGAAGGACGGCCGCGGCCTCTACCTGCGGGACAGCCGGGGACGCAACGCCGCGGCGCTGGTCCTGCTCGACGTGGCGAGCGGCAGCACGACCACGATCGCTTCCGACCCCGAGTTCGACGTGGCGGGTGTCGCGTTTCACCCGACCGAGCACCGCGTGCAGGCGGTGTCGTTCACGAAGGCACGCCGCGAATGGCACGTCGTCGACGACGCCGTGCGCGCCGACTTCGACCGCCTGCTCGCCGCGGATGACGGCGAGCTGTCGATCGTCGACCGCTCGCTCGACGACGGG
>JAJRXN010000351.1 GCA_024276295.1 Acidobacteriota bacterium | reverse complement strand
GCCGATCCCGCTCCCGCCACTGCGTGAGCGAAGAGAGGACATCCCGGCACTGGTCGAACACCTCGTCGGGCTGATCTGCGCCGAGAACAACTTCCGCCCGCGCCGCCTGACCGAAGCCGCGATCGAGGAACTCTCCCGGAGACCGTGGCACGGCAACGTGCGCGAGCTGAGGAACGCGATCGAGCGCGCACTGATCCTCGCGCCCGGCGACGTGATCGACGTCGCCGACCTGCCGGACGCCGAGAGCACCGCGATCGTGCAGACCGGGCCGGAGGACTGGTTTGAGGCCGGATCGCTGCGCGAGTTCAAGGAGCGGGCCGAGCGTGCGTTCCTCGAGCGCAAGCTGTCCGAGCACGGCTGGAACATCACGAGGACCGCGCAGGCGATCGGCACGCCGCGGTCCAATCTCTACAAGCGGCTCGAGCACCACGGACTGGGAAACGCCTCCGGGCGCGCGGCCGCGGGAGGAGACGACAGGTGAACAGGCTGACTCTGCTCGTGCTGCTGGCCTGCAGCATCGCTGCCATGGCGGCGCCCGCCGCGGCGGAGGGGGGCTCCGTCATGGAAGGCGATCTGGGCTACGAACACGACCCGGCTCCGGACCTCGAGCAGTTCGAACGGGAACTCGCGGCGCGACCGGGAGATGCCGGGCTGCTGGCGCGCTACGCGTTCGCGCTCGAGCGCTCGGGCCGGAGCGACGAGGCGAAGCGGACCGCCCTCGAGGCAGAGGCCGCGGCTCCCGACGATCCCCTGGTCAAGCTGTGGATCGCCCGCATGCACGACGCCGGCAAGCGCTGGCAGGATGCAGCCCTGGCCGCCCTCGCGGCCGCCTCGTCGCCCCTGGCGACAGACGAAGATCGAGCTGAGGCGCTGTTCATCGCCGGGACGGCCCGCGCCCGGCTCGGGGGGCTGACCGAGGCGATCCGTCTGCTGCGCAAGGCGACGGAGATCGATCCGTGGCATGCCCAGGCACTGATGAATCTCGGTCTGGCGCTGCGATCGGCAGGGCGCTCCGGAGAGGGACTCAGCGCGCTGATGCTCGCGGCGAAGCGGGGCCACGATGACGCGTGGCTGCTGCAGAGAGTCGCTGACGTATTCGATGCCATCGGGCGGCTCGACCTGGCGCTGCCGGTCCGCCGGCGCATCGCCGAGCTGCGGCCGGGCGATCCGGTGGCTCATCGCAAGCTCGGGTCGGCGCTGATCGCGAAGCGGGACATCGAGGCCGCCCTGTCCGAGCTCAGACGGGCCGCCGAACTCGATCCGAAGGACAGCAGGACACGCCGCACGCTGGCCCAGCTCCTGCTGACCGAAGGACAGGACGAGGAGGCGGTGCGCTGGGCGAAGGAGGCGATCGCTCTCGGGGACGAGGGGGCGCGCGGCATCGTCGAGACCGCTCGCCGGCGCGCCGCCGAGACCTCCGGGGCGCGCTGAGGATTTCCGGGTTCGCAGCGCACGAGCGGACAAAAAAAGGGCCCGACGAATCGGGCCCTTCGACTGTTCGATCTAGCGGGTAGCTGACCCGCTGGAGGTTCACGGAGAACCAGGTGAGACCTGGCAATCGCGGTAGCAGTTGTAGGCGACCGTGTTGGCGAGGCTGATGCAGCGCTGGTAGTCGCTCTGGGCGTTGGCGCGCTGGATGTTGACGTTCTGCAGACACACGCCGGCCGCAATCGGATCACCGGGGTTGTCGCTCACGCAACTCTGAGCTTCCTGATCGAGTTCCGCCAGTCGCTGAGCGAGCTGGTCGTCGCACGCCTGCTTGTCCGCCTCCCACTGGTCGATGCACTGCTGAACGCAGTCCTCGAACGGGCCGGCCAAGACCATCGGCGTGGCGAAGCCGATCAGAAGCACCGCCGCCAGCACCGCACCCATCAGCTTCGTTGCTGCTGGACGCATCGTCTAGGGCTCCTTTCGTTGTCTCGACGCAGGGGTTCGGGTTCCTGTTCCCTCAACCAACTCAAGCTTCCGAAATCGACCTGGCTCCTCAATCCCGATCACTCGGGTTGAAACTCTGCGGTCCGAGCGGTTCCGGGGCTCGGACGTCAGTCCGAGTCCTCGCGGCAATCGGTCCCTCGTCCCAGAGCACCCTGCGTCGATGGTTGTACCCAGAGGGGCAGTAGGTGAGCCCTGGAACCGCTCTTCGCCTGCGCACGGACGACGGTCCCAGGCAGCATGGACCTTCTCCCCGCACAGGCTCAGACCTGGCGACGGGAAATAAACCCGCATCGGCGGCCCGGCGCAAGAAAAACCGTGACCGGGCCCGGGGGCGACGTGCTTTCCAGGCGCAGGATGCCTGCCGGTTCCCATGGCACGGCTCGTCCTTTTTTGTCCGTATTTGTCGTTGCCGGCTGTCTCCGTGCCATACGGAATCGCCATCCGGGAACGGCGGAGGCCGGCGCGCGCGTCCGGGCACCGGTCCGCGCTTTCGTCCGTCACTATCCATTCATCTCGTCGCCCAGGCGCGCGGGC
>JAJRXN010000350.1 GCA_024276295.1 Acidobacteriota bacterium | reverse complement strand
GGCCTCGCCCACGAGGCGCGGATCGCCGGACGGCTCGGCTGGCCGCAGCCCGAATACCCGGCCGGCGACTTCGCCGCCGGCGCCGCGGCGACGCGCGCCCTGCTGGAGCGGGGCGTCCCCGGCGTCTTCCAGGCGGTGCTGTTCGACGGGCGGCGCCTCGCGATCCCCGACCTGCTCGAGCGGCGCGACGGCGCCAGCGCACTCGGTGGCTGGCACTACGTTCCGGGCGACATCAAGGCGGGCCTCGTGCCGCGCGCCGACCAGGCGCTGCAAGTCGCCTTCGCCGGCACGCTGCTCGACGCCCTCCAGCGGCGCCCTCCGGCGACCGGCTTCCTCGTGCTCGGTGACGGCCGGCGCGAGGAGTTCCCGCTGGCAGCCATCGCGCACGTCACCGCCGAGGCGATCGACCGCGCGACGCGGATCGTCGACGGGACGCTGACCACCGAGCCGTTTCTCGACGCCGCCTGCGCGCGCTGCCGCTGGCGCCGGCACTGCGTCCCACGGCTGGTCGAGCAGGACGACCTCTCGCTGGTCGACGGGATGACCCGCGCGCGACGGCGCGCGCTCCGCCGCGCCGGCGTCGCGAGCGTCGCGGACCTCGCGGCGGCCGACCCGGAGCGGCTCCGCCGGAGGGCCGGGCTGCCGTTCGGCCTGACGTCGCTCGTCGAACAGGCGCGCGCCCTGGCGACCGGACGCGCGAGCCCTCCCCGTCCGCTCGACGGTGCGGAGCGCTGGCGCGACGGGCTGCTGCTCCACGTCGAGCGCGACCCGCTCGCCGGCGGCGAGCCGTCGCTGCTCGCCTGGCGCCACGCCGGCGGTGGCGACAGCCTCCGCCTGTTCCTTCTCGACGACGAAGCCGCGGCGGGCGACGCCCTCGACGCGCTGTGTGACGATCTGGCGCGGGTCTCCGGCCCGCTGCTCGTCTTCGATCCGGCCGCGGTGCGTGGGCTGTCCCGCGCCTGCGAGAGCGCGGCGCTGGCACCGGAGCGCGAGATCGACCTCGAGCGGCGCGTCGTCGACCTGCGGGCGATGCTCCGCCGCGCACGGGCGTTCCTCCCGGTCCACCGCTACACACTCGACCAGGTCGCCGCGGCTCTCGCCGGCGAGCCCCCGCCGCTCGAGGAGGCCGTGCCGCTGTTCGCCCGCTGCGCCCTCGCGGACGACGCGGGACGCGACGAGGCCGCCGCGCTGGCCCGCGACCGGCTCGACCGGCTCGCACGCGTCGTGCATCACCTCGTCGCGGGATCCCCCTCGTGAGCGCCGCCGCGGAGGAGCGCGCCCTGCGCCAGCGACTGCTGCGCTTCCTGCTGCGCGAACGGCGCGCCGCGCACGCCGACCTGTTCGAGACCTGGTCGCTGCCGCTCGCGGCGCGCGTCGACCAGGGAGACGCCGTCACCGGCGTGCGCCTCGCCGCGCGCGACGCTGCGGGCCGGATCCTGCTCGCGGGGCGGCTCGACGAATCGCGCTTCCGCGCCGGCGATCGACTGCGACTCGGTGTCGCCGGCGGCGCTCCCCCGTGGGACTGCCCCGAGCTGCTGCTCGTCGAGACCGACCCGATCGAGGGCACGCTGACGCTCGAGATTCCGGCGTTCGGCGGTGCGCCGGACGCCGTCGAGGAGATCCTCGACGACGGCCGGCCGCTGCGACTCGACCGGGGCGACGTCGACCTGAGCGACCTGCTGCGCCGGGCGCTCGACCGCGTCTTCGACGGCGACGGTCCCCTCGAGGACGCGGTCCGCTCCCTGATCGACCGCCGCACGACCCCACGGGACGACGACGCCGAGCGCCGCCTGGCCGAGGCGTCGATCGAGCGGCTCGCCGACCACGGC
>JAJRXN010000349.1 GCA_024276295.1 Acidobacteriota bacterium | reverse complement strand
CTCCGTCGTCCGGCACCAGGCGCACGTCCGGCGCCGCGGGCTGCCCGTCCGGCTCCGGCCGGCCCGCGCCCGGCCGGCTGCGGAACAGGTCGGCGTTGGCGCGGATCTCCTCGATCCGGTCTCCGCCGGCTTCGAGCGCTCGGGCGTAGTCGCGCGCGGCGTCGTCGAACAAGCCGAGCGCCTCCTCGGCGACGGCGATGTTGTTCAGCAGCCGCGGATCGTCCGGCCGGGCCTCGAGGACTTTCTTCCAGCGGTAGAGCGCCTCGCGCCACAGTCCCTTCGAGGCGACCTCCGCGGCGAAGCGCAGCTCCTTGCGCACCTTCCGGTCGCCGAGCTTTCCGCGCTCGCGTCCGAGCGCCGGCGGCGCCGCAACCCACGCGAGGACGAGGGCCGCGGTCAGCACCAGGCGCAGCGGACGTGACGCGACGTTGGGCTTCATCGGATGCGAGGCAGTATAACCTTCCGCGGGACGCCTTCGCCCGGGACGGATGGAGCCTCCGATCACGTGACCTCTCTCCACAGGTCGATGCTGGCGATGCTGGCGTTCGCTCTCGCGGCGCCCGGCGCGTCCGGCGAGGACGATCCGCTGGCCGACGCGCGGGCCCGCTCGCTGCTCGAGAAGGTCTCGCGCGGCGAGTCGCTGACCGATGCCGAGATCCGGCAGCTGATGGAGGTCCTTCCGCCCGAGCAGGTCGACGTGCCGCTCGTGATGCTGCCGGTCGTCGTCGTCGACCGACGGGGGCGCGCGGTCGACGATCTGCGCGAGCGGGACTTCACGGTGCTCGAGGACGGTCGTCCGGTCGAACTGGCCTGGTTCCGGCGCGAGGCGAGCGCGGACCTGCGGCTGCTGCTGCTCGTCGACGCCTCCGGTTCGATGCGTCCGGCCCCCGAGGTCGCCCGTCTCCGGCGGGCCCTGCTGCCGCTGATGCGGCGCATCCGGCCGAAGGACCGGATCCGGCTCGTCTCGTTCGCCCGCCAGGGCGACGTCCGCGTCCACGGCCCGTGGACGTCCCGGGCGATGCTGACCCTGCGCGGCGCGCTGGAGATTCCGCGCGGAGGACGCACCGCGATCGCCGATGCCCTGGTCGAGGCGGCGGCGCTCCTTCCGCGCGCGCCGATCGACCGTCAGGCGATCGTGCTGATCAGCGACGGCGTCGACAACGCCAGCCGGGAAACCACCGCAGCGGTGATCGACGCCGCCCGGGCGGTCGAGACCCCCGTCTACGTGCTGGCGGTCGGAGGGCAGGGGCGACGGATCGCGGCCGAACGTCAGCCGGACGGCCCCCTGGCGGGGCTCCGGGCCATCGCTCGCGAGACCGGAGGGCGCCTGTTCGTGGCCAGCGACGAGAAGGCGGCCCGGGAGGCCGCCCTGCGGCTCGAGGAGGACCTGCGGAACCAGTACTGGCTGGCGTTCCGGCCCTCCCGCCCGCCGGACGGCCGGTTTCGCCGGCTGGAGGTCCTCCTGGGCCGGCGGGGACTTCACGCCCGCACCCGCAGCGGTTATCGCTGAAGGTGGCTGAAACGACCTGTATAATCCCGGCTTCGGTCTCGGGTGCGCCGGGCGTGCCACGTGGGGACCGGGGGCTGCCTTCGGCCCGGAGGCGCCCACCTGATGTGGATGAGCCATGGAGGGAGCGAGAAAAATGAAGAGCTCGATCAAGCTGTTTGCGGTCCTGGTTCCGGTGGCGCTGCTCGCCGCGGGATGCGTGTCGACGAAGCAGTTCGAGACCGCGGTTTCGGACGTGACGACGCGCGTGGACGGCCTGCAGAGCACCGTCGAAGAGCAGGGCGAGCGGATCGATCAGCTTGCCAGGAAGGACGAGCAGCTCGCATCGCAGATCTCGACCGTCGACCAGAAGGCCTCGGCCGCGGAGCAGACCGGCAAGCAGGCGATCGCCAAGGCCGAGCAGGCCGAGAAGCTGGCCCGCGGCAAGGTGCTGTGGCAGGTGACGCTGACGAACGACGACGTCAAGTTCGGCGTCGACAAGGTGGAGCTTTCGGACAACGCGCGCGCGGTTCTCGACAGCCTGGCGGCGAAGCTCAAGGGCATGGACCGGACGGTCTATCTCGAGATCCGCGGCCACACCGACGCCACCGGCAGCGAGAGCTACAACTACAAGCTGGGTCTCAAGCGCGCGGAGGCGGTCCGGGACTATCTGCACGAGCAGGGAATTCCGCTGCACCTGATGGAAGCGATCTCCTACGGCGAGACCCGTCCGATCGCCGACAACAAGACGGCGGAAGGGCGCGCCGCGAACCGTCGCGTCGAGATCCTCGTCCTCGAGTGATCCCGATCTCCAGGGGGACGGTGGGCGCGTCGCCGGCGCGGCGCCGTCCCCGCATGGTCCTCGACTCGCAGGGCCGGGCCGACCCGTGTTGATGATTCCCGATCCGGCCGGCGGGGGGCGCCGGGGCCTTCCGCCGCTGGCGGAGCGTCTCGAGCAGGGTGTCCTGCTGTTCGACGGGGGCATCGGGACCGAGATCTACGGCCGCGGCGTCTTCCTCAACGTGTGCTACGAGGAACTCAACCTCGAGCGCCCCGAGCTGGTCGAGGAGGTCCATCGCGCATTCCTCCAGGCGGGTGCCGACGCCCTCGAGACCAACACTTTCGGCGCCAGCGCCGCACGGCTCGAGGCCCACGGGCTGGCGGCGAAGATGCGCGAGATCAACCTCGCCGCGGTCCGCGTCGCCCGCCGGGCGGCGGGCGGCGCCGCCTACGTCGTCGGGGCGGTCGGCCCGCTGGGGATCCGTCTCGAGCCGTGGGGCCCGACCTCGGTCGACGAGGCGGTGGCGCTGTTCCGGCAGCAGATCGAGGTCCTCGTCGAGGGGGGCGTCGACCTGATCTCGTTCGAGACGTTTTCCGACCTCGTCGAGATCCAGGCGGCGATCCGGGCGGCGCGCGAGGTCGACCGGTCGGTGCCGATCCTCGCGATGATGACCGTCGACGAGGAGGGTCGGACGCCGGAGGGCGTTCCGCCGGAGTGGCTGGGGCGCAAGCTCGAGGAGACCGACGCCGACGTGATCGGCGTGAACTGCTCGGTCGGTCCGGCCTCGATGCTCTCGGTCGTCGAGGCGATGGCGGCGGTGACCTGCCGGCCGCTGGCGGCGATGCCGAACGCCGGCATCCCGCGTGCCGTCGACGGACGGATGCACTACCTGACGTCTCCCGCCTACATGGCGCGCTACGTGCGCCGGTTCGTCCGCGCCGGCGCCCGGGTCGTCGGCGGCTGCTGCGGCGTGACGCCGGACCACACGCGGGCGATGCGCTCGGTCCTCGGCGGCGGGGAGACCGATCAGCGCGCCCGGCCGCGCGTGGTCGTGCCCGCCCCCCGTGGAACGCCCCACCCGGCGGTCCCGCTGCGCGAGCGCTCGCGTCTGGCGCGCAAGGTCGCCGACGGGCGGTTCGTGACGATCGTCGAGGCGCCGCCGCCGCGGGGCTACGACGCGGGGCGGGTGCTCGAGAACGTCGGGCGGCTGGCGGCGGCCGGTGTCGATGCCGTGCTGGTCCCGGACGATCCCCGCGCCACGCTGCGGATGAGTCCGCTCTCGCTGGCGCTGCTGATTCTCGAGCTGACGGGGAGCCTCTCGCCGGCGCGCGACGCCCTCGAGCCGCTGCTGCAGTACTCGTGTCGCGACCGGACGCTGCTCGGCATGCAGTCCGACCTGCTCGGCGCCCACGCGCTCGGCGTGCGCAACGTGATGCCGATCACCGGCAACGCGCCGCGCCCCGGCGAACCGGTCTGGTCGACCGCGGTGTTCGACGTCGACGCGATCGGGCTGACGAACGTCATCGCGCGGCTCAACCAGGGACTCGACGTCGGAGACACGCCGATCGGCGGGCAGACGCGGTTCTTTCCCGCCGCCAACGCCACCGTCGGGGCGCCCAATCTCGACGAGGAGATCGACCGTTTCTGGTGGAAGGTCGACGCCGGGTCGGAGTTCGCCCTCGGGACGCCGGTGTTCTCCCGCGAGGCGCTCGAGCGGTTCCTCGAGCGGATCGCCGCGTTCCGGGTGCCGTTTGCCGTCGGCATCTGGCCGGTGGCCGATCTGCGCGAGGCCGAACAGCTCGCCGGCGAGGTGCCGGGCATCGACGTCCCGCCCGCCGTGCTCGAGCGGCTGGCGCGATACGACCAGCCCGCCGACCAGGCCCGGGTCGGACTCGAGATCGCCCGCGAGGTGCTCGAGGAGGTCACGCCGCTCGTGGAGGGGGTCTTCGTCGCGGGACCGCACGACGCGGAGCGCGTACTCGAGCTGCTCGAAGGGGCGATCGCCTCGGAGGTGACCGAGCGCCGCGAGTTCCCCGGGCGGCCCGGGATCCGTTCGGGACGTGCCGGCGACTGACCCTGACCGTGCGGAGGGCGTCCCCCGAACGCCGCAGGGGTGTCCTCCGGAGGTGACTGCCGGGCCGGCCCGCGAAGGCCCCTCCTGGCAACCACCCTGATTCCAGCGGGTTGTGGTCCCAGAAAGCGCCCGACCGGATGGCATCGGGATTGCTTCTCCGAGGGGTGGGCCGCCTCGACGAACTCCTTCGCCGGCCCGGGAGGACACGATGAGACGTTCGACGATCACGATCTGCGCCGTCGCCCTGCTGACCGCGCTCGCCTTTCCCGCCGCGGCCCTGGCCGGCGGACCCCGGCACTACCCGCGTCGTGGCCCGGTCGCCGAGAGCGCGTCCTTCGACACGACGTTCGGCATCCGGCTCGGCATCTT
>JAJRXN010000348.1 GCA_024276295.1 Acidobacteriota bacterium | reverse complement strand
AAGCGGCGGTCGCCGCGGGCTGCCGCTTCTTCGCCGGGTATCCGATCACGCCGTCCTCCGAGATCGCCGAGAACCTGGCCCGCATGCTGCCGGCGCTCGGCGGCAGGTTCATCCAGATGGAGGACGAGATCGCCGCCATGGGCGCGATCATCGGCGCCTCGCTGGCCGGGATGAAGTCGATGACCGCGACCAGCGGGCCGGGCTTCTCGCTCAAGCAGGAGAACCTCGGCTATGCGTGCATGGCGGAAGTCCCGTGCGTCGTGGTCAACGTGCAGCGCGGCGGCCCGAGCACCGGACTGCCGACGATGCCGTCCCAGGGCGACATGATGCAGGCCCGCTGGGGCACCCACGGCGATCATTCGATCATCGCGCTCTGCCCGCGTGGCGTGCGCGAGACGTACGACCTGACCGTGCGCGCGTTCAATCTCTCCGAGCGCTTCCGCACGCCGGTGATCCTGCTGATGGACGAGATCGTCGCCCACGTCAACGAGAAGGTCACGCTGCCGGACCGCATCGGCGTCGTCGAGCGCCGCGACCCCGAAGAGCCGCCCGAGCAGTACCTGCCGTACCGGGTGACCGAGTCGGGGGTCCCGCCGATGGCACGCTTCGGCTCCGGCTATCGCTTCCACGTCACCGGCCTGGCTCACGACGAGACCGGCTTTCCGACCAACGACCCGGCCCGGATCGACGCACTGATCGAGCGGATGCACACCAAGATCGAACGGCGGCTCGACGAGATCATCGAGGTCGAGGAGGATCTGGTCCCGGACGCCCGGCTCGGCGTGCTGGCCTACGGCTCGACGGCCCGCGCCGCCGGAAGGGCGGTGCGGGAGGCGCGCCAGAAGGGCCTGGCGGTCTCGTTCGTCGCACCGACGACGATCTGGCCGTTCCCGGTCGACGCGGTGCGCCGGCTCGCCGAACAGGTCGACGTGATCCTCGTGCCGGAGATGAACCGCGGCCAGATCGGCCACGAGGTGGAATGGGCCGCCCGCGGCATGGCGGACGTCCGCGGCCTGTGGCGCGTCAACGGCGAGCCGATCAAGCCGGCCGAGATCCTCGCGCGAATCGAGCAGGAGGTGGCGTGATGGACTACGAACATTACCTGCGCCAGGACAAGATGCCGCTGATCTGGTGCCCGGGCTGCGGGCACGGGATCATCCTCAAGGCGATGCTGCGCGCCATCGACAAGCTCGAGCTGAGCAAGGACGAGGTCGTGATGGTCTCGGGCATCGGCTGCTCGAGCCGTGCCACCGGCTACGTCGACTTCAACACGCTGCACACGACCCACGGCCGCCCGCTGGCCTTCGCCACCGGGATCAAGCTCTCGCGCCCCGAACTGACCGTGATGGTCGTCACCGGTGACGGCGACGCGACGGCGATCGGCGGCAACCACTTCATCCACGCCGCGCGGCGCAACATCGACATCACCGTCGTGCTGTACAACAACTGGATCTACGGCATGACCGGCGGCCAGGCCTCGCCGACGACGCCCGCCGGCGCCCGGGCGACCACCGCTCCGTTCGGCGTGACCGAGAACACGTTCGACATCTCGGCGCTCGCCGCCGCCGCCGGCGCGAGCTACGTCGCCCGCGGCTCGGTCACCGAACCGGTCAAGCTCGACCGCTACATCCGCCGTGGCCTGCAGAAGAAGGGCTTCGCGCTGATCGAGGCCTTCACGCCCTGCCCGACGTCCTACGGCCGGCAGAACAAGCAGGGCACCGGGGCCGACATGATGACCTGGCTCAAGGAACACACCGTCGACGCCCGGCGCGCCGGGAAGATGTCGGCGGAGGAACTCGCCGACAAGCTGGTCACCGGCGTGCTGGTCGACGTGGACAAGCCGGAGTTCTGCGAGGGATACTCCCGCACGATCGAATGGGCCCGGGAACGCGCCAGGCTGCCCGCGCTGCCCGAGTGCGAGCTGCTTCCGGCGGACCCGGCCGAGCGGGGAGCGGTACGATGAGCTTCCACTACGAGATCCGCCTGAGCGGCGAAGGTGGCCAGGGACTCGTTCTGGCAGGCAAGATCCTCGCCGAAGCGGCAGCGATCTACGACGGCATCAACGCGACGCAGAGCCAGTCGTACGGCCCCGAGGCGCGCGGCGGCGCCAGTCGCTCCGAGGTGATCCTCTCCGACGAAGACATCGACTTTCCCAAGGCGCAGAACCTCGATCTGCTTCTGGCGCTGACCAAGGAGTCCTGCGACAAGTACGTCCGCGACATCAAGCCGGGCGGACTGCTGCTGGTCGACGAGGACGCGGTCGAGAACGTGCCCGAAGGCCAGTTCCAGATCTGGCGGATCCCGATGATCCGGCTCGCGCGCGAGAAACTCGGCAAGCCGATCGTGGCCAACATGATCGCCCTCGGCGTCATCACGCACGCCGCCGGGGTCGTCTCCGAAGAGGCCGTCCGCAACGCGATCCTGGCCCGCGTGCCCAAGGGGACCGAAAAGATCAACATCGAGGCGTTCGACCTCGGGGTGTCGCTGGCAAAGGAGATGGCTGCCCGCAGCAAGGCCTGACCGGAGATGCTCTCGTACTTCCGTCGCATCGCGGCCCGCGCCGAGGAACTCGGCAACCACCGGCGGAAGTACCTGCACGGCATCGCCAACTGGGGCCAGTTGCTGATCGACCGGCTCGAGGAATAGGGCCGTTTCGACCGGGTGCACCTGCGTCGCCGGGCCCAGGACGTCTCGTACGAGATGGACTGCGTGCTGCAGTCCGGCCGCGACCAGGAAGAGCGGCTCGGCCTGCTCGGCTGCTACTTCGCGCTGCAGTTCCTGCTGGTCAACATCCGCGCGATCGACATGCTGCGGCTCAACGTCACCGAGGGCGAGCGGCGCATCTCGGTCTACCGCGACTTCCTGCGCCTGACCGGGGACGACTACTCGCGGCTGATCCGCGAGTACATCCGCCGGCTGCTGCGGCTGTTCCTCTCGGGCGGCCAGCGGCCGGAGTTCCTGATCTGCGCCGTCGGCACGCGGATCCACCAGGACGACGTCGACCTCGGCATCATCGATGACGGCAGCCCGGCGCGCGCCGCGCTGAACCAGGCGATCGGCCGCATGGCGACCGAGATGTTCCGCTGGTCGAGCGCGCCGGACTTCTACCTCTCGGAACACGTCGGCAGCCGGGGCTACACGGTCTCGATCGAGGAGTACGCCCGGCGGCTCGACGAGCGGATCCTCGACTTCGTCAGCGTGACCGAGATCCTCGGCGCCCAGCCGCTGGTCGGCAGCCGGCGGCTGTTCGAGCGCTTCCAGCTCGAGATCCACGAGCGCTACTACTACCACCCGGACCGCTCGTCGCGGGAGCACGAGGGCTACCTGCGCGGACTGATGGGCGAGATCAACTCGCTGCTGTGGTGGCCCCAGGCGCAGGACACGATCGCCCCCAAGCAGGACCTGCTGCGCCCGGTGACGGCGATCCTGTGGGCCTATCGCACGATGCTCGGCATCCGCGAACCCGGCACGTGGAAGGCGCTGTCGCGGATCTCGAACACGCTGCGGCGCCACCGCGAGCAGCTCCGGCGGCTCGAGCGCAGCTACACGTTCGTCGAGACGGTCCGGCACCTCTACCAGCAGTTCGCGGCCCAGGAGGAGGAGATCGACCTGGCCGACGCCGACACGCGCGCCAACCTCCAGCAGGTGGCCGAGGCGATGGGCTACGAGGACACCGGCGTGATCGCCGCCTGGGAGCACCTGATGGTGCACTACCACGAGCACGTGCGGGTCGGCCGCGCGATGGTCAAGGCGCTGATGCCCCCGGTGGCGCGGCACATCAGACGCTGCACGGTGTTCGGCCCGCTGGTCCGCCGGCGGCTCGCCGCGCGCCGGCTCGGCCAGCCGGCGCGCCAGAACCTCGCCGAGGGCATCCTCCGGGCCCACGAGTACTTCTCGGGCATCAAGTACTGGGCCGACCTGCTGGCCACGCTCGAGGACCCCGAACAGCCGCTGCTCGACGCGCTGATCGAGGACATCGAGGTGCTCGATGCGGAGCGCCGGCAGCGGGTCGTCGAGGGTTTCGCCGACTGGGCCGCCGAGACGTTCGTCACCGCGCTGCACCTGCTGGTACTGATCGGCCGACGTCGCGCCGAACCGGCCTGCGCGCGGCTGCTGGCCGAGCTGAACGACGCGTTCCTGTCCCGGCTGACCGGCGACCCGGACGAGATCCGGCGCTTCGCGACGGTGTTCGTCCACAACCCGGCGATGGTCCACGAGTACCTGACGGTGGTCGACGACGCCTCGCGGCAGCGGTTCCACGAGGCGCTCTCCGGCCCGGTCTACGGCGAGGAGCTGTCCCGCTGGCGCGACCGCCTGCTGACGCTGACCGAGATCCACGTCCGCGGCAGCCGCTACTTCCGCAACGCCGTCGGCCGTGTCTGCGCCGAGCGCCCGGAGTTCCTGCTCCAGCTCGGCGAACTCGACGTGCTCGACAAGATCGCCCGCGGACAGCTCGCCGAGGCGATGCGGCTCTCCTCGCCGACGAGCCAGAAGAACGCGCTCGGCACCTACTACGACGTCGAGTTCGTCCGCGCCGGGCTGGCGACGTTCGCCGGACACGCGCCGGCCGAGGTCGACGCGGCGTTCTCGACGGTGTGCGACCACTACCTCGAGAACCTGTTCGACATCTGCAAGTCCGAGGTCGACCGCGAGCGGGGACGCCGGATCCTGACCCACGACCGGCTCGGGCTGTTCGTCTCCGGCGGGCACGCCCGCGGACGGGCGTTCCAGGACGACTGGGACCTGATCCTGCTGCTGTTCACCGACACCGACGAGCTGCTCGAGTACAGCAACCGCATCGCGGCGCGGATGAACCGCGAGATCGCACGGCGCGGCCTGATGCCGCAGTACCACTTCGCCGACCGCTTCGGCTGGTTCGTCACGCCGATCTACGAACTCGAGCGCCTGCTGCAGCCGGCCCGTGACGAGATCTTCGTCGAGATGTCCCAGCTTCTCGGCGGGCGGATGGTCGTCGGCAGCGGCCGCACCGCCACCGAGTTCTACGAGCGGATCCTCGACCGGCTGATCTTCTCCGAGCGCGAGTTCTTCATCGCCGCCGCGATCCGCGAGATGCGCTCCCGCCACGCCTTCCGCGAGGCGAAGGGCGGCTGGGAGCACGACACCGACATCAAGGAATGTCGCGGCGGGCTGCGCGACCTCGAACTGCTGATGCTGATGTGGAAGGTCCAGGACCGCGCCCTCGATCCGATCTCGGAGGGCTTCTGGCACACGCTGACCGGACGCCACCCGGAGCTGCGCGACGCGTTCGAAGCGCTCCACGACGCGAGCCAGTTCCTCAACCGCCTGCGCGACGTCTACCGACTGACGGTCGCTCCGGTCAACCGGCTCGACCCGGAGGAACTCGGCCGGACCGCCGCGCTGATGGGATTCGAGGACCGCCCGGACGCCCCCGCCGCCCGGCGCCTGGCGCAGGAGTTCTTCCGCCAGCGCCGGATCGTCATCGAGTGCACGGAACGGCTGATCACGCGTCTGGAGGGGTGACCGGCGTCGGAATTCCCGCCGCCGGCAGTTCGAACCAGAACGTGCTGCCCTCGCCGGGCCGGCTGACGACGCCGACGCGCCCTCCGTGCAGGGCGACGATCCGCCGCACGATCGACAGGCCGAGGCCGCTGCCGGCGGGCCGTCCCGCCGGCCGGCCCGGCACGCGGATCCGCGCGAACTCCTGGAACAGCTTGCCCTGCTCGCTCTCGGGAATGCCCGGCCCGTCGTCGGCGACCTCGACGCGGATCCCCCCGTCGTGGCGGCCGACGCGGATCGTGATCGTGCCCCCCTCGGGTGAGTGGCGGATCGCGTTGCTCAGGTAGTTGTAGACCGCCTCGCGCAGCAGGCGCGGCTGCCCCTCGACGCGGGGCAGGTCCCGATCGGCCCGGACGACGACCTCCAGCCCGCGCGGCCGGGCGAGGTCGCGGTTCTCCTCGACGACCGAACGCACGAGTTCGCCGAGGTCGACCGGCTCGGCCCGCTCGCGCAGGGCGCGGTCGTCGAGGTCCGCCAGCAGCGCCAGATCACGCAGGAAGCCGGAGAGCCCGGCGAGGCGCTCGAGGCAGCGGTCGACCCACGCCTCGAGTTCCGGGGTCACCTCCCCCGCGTGCCCGGCGCGGATCGCGGTCAGGATCGAGCGCACCGCGGCGATCGGCGCCTTGATGTCGTGGATCGTGATGTGCAGGAAGTCGCGTCGCAGCCGCGCCAGTTCGCGCAGCTCGGCGTTGACCGCCGCCAGCCGGCGTTCGTTTTCCCGCAGGCGGTCGACCACCGGACGGGCGACCATCGTCGTCGCGAACATCAACAGGCCGGCCCCGGCGACGAGCGCGACCGGCACCGCGAGCCGCGCCCCGGCCACGCCGAGCGCCAGGGCGCGCGGACCGATCGCGGGAATCGCGCCCCCCCACTGCCCGAACGCGAGCCCGGCGTAGAGCAGGAAGCCGAGCGCGGTGTGGGCCAGCGCCTCGCCCCGGCCGAGCAGCATCGACGAGAGCACGACGTGGACCAGGTAGAGGCCGACCAGCGGCGAGCCGGCCCCTCCCGCCAGCCACAGGCCGACGGTCAGCGCGACGAAGTCGAGCGCGACCGACGCGTGGCGCAGGCCGACCGGGCGCCGCGGCCCCGGCGCGCCGCGCAGCAGCGCCAGCAGCACGACGTTGTAGGCCGCGATCGCCCCCGCCAGCGCCAGCAGGCCGGCAAGCGGCAGGTCGCGGAAGCCGAGGACCTCGCGGCCGAGGACCGCCGCGGCGGGAATCGCCGCGACGACGAGCCAGCGCAGCCGTGCGTGGGCCCGCACCTGTTCGGCCAACGGCTGTGCCCGCCCGACGAGATCGGGCACGGGATCGAGCGCGAGTGGACGCACGCCGGGCAGGCGAGCAGGCATCGGCGACTCCGCCGGGGGGAACGTGCACAACTCTACCAGCCCGGCGTACCGGGCGCGGCCCGGAATCAGAAGCCGAACACGATCACCGCGAACATCACGAGCCACGCCGCATCGAGAAAGTGCCAGTACATCGCCGAGAGCATTACCGGAACGACCGGATCGCGCCCCGGGCGCGGGCGTCGGAGTCCGCGCAGGACGACGCCGAGCGAGACCAGCCCGCCGACGACGTGCAGCCCGTGCAGGCCGGTGAGCACGTAGAACGAGAAGCCGAGCAGCGTCGTGGCGGAGAATCCGCCCGCCCGATGGAACGCCAGCCAGTTCAGCGCCTGGAGCAGCAGGAACCCGATCCCGGCAAGCAGCGTCAGCACCAGCGCCCGCTCGACCGCGAGCCGCTCGCCGCGTCGGGCCGCCCCGAGGGCGCGCTGGACCGTGACGCTGGCGGCGAGGATCACCAGCGTGCTGACCCACAGCCCGGCCGGCGGACCGCTCCAGCCGGCGGGCGCCCAGGTGTCGGTCTGCCAGCGGACGATCATGATCGCCAGCAGGCCCGATGCGAACAGCATCCCCAGCGAGACGAGGAACAGCGTCATCCCCAGCCTGCCGAGCGACGCCCGGTCGTTCATGGTGCGGGCGGCAGGTCGGTCGGGCTCGCCGGCGTCTCGAGCGCGGGCGCGTAGTTCGGGATCAGGTCCGGCCGGGTCGCCTGGACGTCGATCATCGCGATGCCGATCAGCAGGCCGACGAACGCCAGCGCCGTGACCAGGATGAAGCCGTGGAACGGGTTCTCGTAGCGCAGGTGCATGAAGTACAGCGCCACCAGGCTGCCCTTGACCACCGCGATGGTCAGCGCCCCGACCAGGTTGAGCCACGGCTCGCCGACCAGATGCCCGAAGTCGACCCACGACGCGGCGACGGTCAGCACCGTCAGCACGATGAGCGCCAGCCAGACGCCGACCAGGACCCGGATCGGGACGACGTGGACTTCCGGCGCGGCGGGCGCGGCGCTGTGCTCGGACGACATCGGCATCTCTCCTTACTCGATCAGGTACAGCAGCGGGAACAGGAAGATCCAGATCAGGTCGACCAGATGCCAGTACAGTCCGACGATGTCGACCGGCGTGAAGTACCGCGGCCCGAAGTCGCCGCGCAGCGAGCGGAACAGCACGTAGCCGATCAGCGCCATGCCGACGATGACGTGCAGCGCGTGCAGCCCGGTCATCACGAAATAGATCCCGAAGAACAGGTGCACGTTGCGCGGCTCGTGACGGATCCGCCGCTCGAGCTGCTCGCCCGCGGCGGGCGGCGGCTCCGGCGCGCGCATGCCCGTCGGCCCGATCGCCGCCGGAGGAAGCAACGAGGCGTTCTCGCCGTCTCCGAAGGTGCGGCCCTCCGGGATCGGCACGCTCGGCGGCAGGGCCGCGGCCGCCGCCGGCGGCAGCGCGGCCCGCGGATCGGCCGCCGGCGCCGGGGGCTCCGGCGGCGCGCTGCCGTCATGGGAGGCGGCATCGGTTCCATGGGTGCCCGGCTCGCCGTGCTCGAGCGCATGGCCGTCGGCCTGCGAACGGTACTGCGTGCCCCACAGCAGGCCGGCCTTCCACTTGTGCTCGTACTCCACGTACTTGATGCCGAGAAAGCCGGCGCCGCCGAGCAGCGTCACCGACAGCATCGCGATCAGCAGCCGGCGCTGACCGAGCTGTGCCGCGCGCACGCCGAGCGCCATCGTCAGGCTCGAGCAGATCAGCACCAGCGTGTTGATCCCGCCGAGGACCCGGTCGAGGAACAGACTGGCGTAGACGAACACCTCGGGGTGCAGCGCGCGGTAGACCGCATAGGCGCAGAACAGACCACCGAACAGCAGGATCTCGGTCGCCAGAAAGACCCACATCCCGAACTTGCCCGACTCGAACTGCTGTTCGGGGGTCTCGAAATGAGGCTGAAGCTCCGGCCGCTCCTCGTGATGCAGCTCGGGCGCAGCGCCGGCCCCGTGGTTCATGCCTGGGCCTCCTGGCCGTGACCCGCACGCGCGGCGACTTCCGGCCTGAGCACGTACCCGCCGATCTCCTCGTTCCACATCAGCGCGGAGTACTCGTACGGACCGATCAGGACCGGGTCGCTGGTGAAGTTGTGCGGATGCGGCGGCGAGGTCGTCTGCCAGTCGAGCGACGCGGCACCCCACGGATTGGCCGGTGCCGGGCGGCCCTTGATCAGCGACACCACCAGGTAGTACAGGATGACGAAGAACGCCAGCCCGGTCAGGAACGCGCCGATCGACGAGATCTGGTGGTAGATCGTGAACTCCGGCAGGTAGTTGAAGTAGCGCCGCGGCATACCCTTGGTCCCGGCGATGAACTGGACGAAGAACGTCAGGTTGAACCCGACGAACACCATCAGCGCCGCGACGCGCGCGAGCTTTTCGTTGTACATCCGGCCGAACATCTTCGGCCACCAGAAGTGCAGCCCGCCGAGGAACGCCGCCAGCGTGCCGCCGACCATCACGTAGTGGAAGTGGGCCACGACGAAGTACGTGTCATGCAGGTGCAGGTCGACGCCGAGGTTGCCGAGGAACAGCCCGGTCAGTCCGCCGATGCCGAACAGCCACAGGAACGACAGGGCGTAGATCATCGGCGCGTCGAGCCGGATGCTGCCCTTGTACATCGTGGCGACCCAGTTGAAGACCTTGATCGCCGACGGGATCGCGACGGCGTAGGTCAGGAAGCTGAAGATCGTCCCGGCCAGCGTCGACTGGCCCGACGTGAACATGTGATGGCCCCAGACGAAGAAGCCGATGATCGCGATCGCCAGGCTGCTGCCGGCGATCGCCTTGTAACCGAAGATCGGCTTGCGGCTGAACGTCGCGATCAGCTCGCTGATCACCCCCATCGCCGGCAGCACCATGATGTAGACCGCCGGGTGCGAGTAGAACCAGAAGAAGTGCTGGAACAGCACCGGATCGCCGCCGAGATTCGGATCGAAGATCCCGATCCCCATCGTGCGCTCGACGAAGATCAGCAGCACCGTGATGCCCAGCACCGGCGTGGCCAGGATCTGGATCACGCTGGTGGCGTACTGGGCCCAGATGAACAGCGGCAGCTTCGACCAGGTCTGGCCCGGCGCCCGCAGCTTGTGGATCGTCGTGATGAAGTTGACTCCGGTGAAGATGTTGCCGAAGCCGAGCACGAAGACCGCCAGCATCGCCAGACCGACCGACGTGTTGGTCGTCGTGCTGTAGGGCGTGTAGAACGTCCAGCCGGTGTCGAGTCCGCCCGTCAGCAGCACGCCGAGCAGCATGATCGCGCCGGTGGCGTAGATCCAGTAGCTCAGCAGGTTCATGCGCGGGAAGGCGACGTCCTTGGCCCCCAGCATCATCGGCAGCACGAAGTTGCCCAGCGCGGCCGGGATGACGGGGATCAGGAACAGGAAGATCAGCACCGCGCCGTGGAGCGTGAAGACGTTGTTGTACGTGTCGGCGTCCATCACCGTCTGCCCCGGCGTCAGCAGCTCGGTGCGGATCAGCATCGCCAGCATCCCGCCGAGCAGGAACGCGGCCAGCGTGCTGGCGAGGTACATCACGCCGATCCGCTTGTGGTCGAGCGTGAACGCCCAGGACAGGAAGCCGTGGGCGTGCGTCAGGTAGTTCTCGCTGTCCGAGGCCGGACGCTGCACCGGCTGCGGCAGGCTGGCATCGACCGTCGTCATGGCTGTTCCTTGTCGAGCGACTTGATGTACTCGATGATGTAGGTGATCTCCTTGTCCTTGAGCCGGCCGGCGTAGGTCGGCATCACGGGTTCGAAGCCGGCGACCACCTTCGCCTGGGGATTCACGATCGATTCGCGGATGTAGTTCTCGTCCGCCGTGATCTCGCTGCCGTCGGTGAACTTCTCGGTGCGTCCCCACAGGCCCTTGAAGCTGGGCCCGACCCGCGGCGATCCGTCGAGCGAATGACACTGTCCGCAGCCGCGCTGCTCGAAGAGCATCCGGCCCGCCTCGGCCGGCGGCAGCGTGTCGAGGAAGTTGGCCGCCTTCTCAAGCCAGGCCTCGAACTCCTCGGGAGGATGCACGATCACGTGGGCCAGCATGTCGGAGTGGCCCGTCCCGCAGTACTCGGTGCAGAACACCGTGTACGTGCCGGGCTTCGTCGCCTCGAACCAGACCTTGTTGTAGCGCCCGGGCACGACGTCTTTCTTGACGCGGAACGCCGGCACGAAGAAGCTGTGGATCACGTCCTGCGAACTGAGCACGAGCCGCACCGGCCGGCCGAGCGGAACGTGCAGGTCCTTGTCGATGTAGCCGTTGGGATACTCGAAGCTCCAGTTCCACTTCTGCGCGGTGACCAGCACCTCGTAGGCGTTGGCCGGTGGGTTGTACTGGTCCATGAACGTCTTGAAGCCGTACCAGAACATCACCAGCACGAGGATCGACGGGATGATGCTCCACGTCAGCTCGAGCGCGAGGTTGTGCGACGGGCTCGGCTGCTCGTGGTGGCCGGGACGGGCGCGATAGCGGATCACGAACAGCAGCGTCAGGCCGATGATCAGCGCGAAGAAGAACGCCGAGATGGCGAAGATGAAGTAGAACACGAAGTCGACTTCGGGGGCCGTCGTCGAGGCGCTCGCCGGCATCCAGAACGTCCCGCCCTTGATGTCCGTCGCTTCGCCCGACGCAGCCGCCACCATCGATAGCCAGTTCATCGAGAAGACCCCGGCCGATCGCCATCACGGCCCCGCTCGCGGCGCCAGAGAACGATCAGGAACACTCCGATCAGGCCGACCGTGACCACGCCGCCGATCCGCACCATCGCCAGCACGGAGGGCGTGTAGCGCCCGGCCTCGGAATCGTAATGGAAGCAGAGCAGCAGGAACCGGTCCAGCGCCGAACCGATCGCTCCCTCGGAGGCCTCGACCAGCGCCAAACGCAGCGTCTGCGGATCGAACGCGACCCCGTAGAGGTACTGCGAGATCGCCCCGTCCGGCGTCAACAGCGTGATCACCGCACCGTGGGCGTACTCGTTGCGGTCGGCGACGTAGGCATAGCGGAACCCGACCGCGTCGGCCAGGGCGCGGATCGACGCCTCCTCCCCGGTCAGGAAGTGCACCCCGGCCTCCGCCGTCGGGCGCACGTAATCGCGCAGGTAGCTGGCCTTCATCTTCTGCGCCGCGCGGGGCGTGTCGGTCGGATCGATGCTGACGTAGAGCACCTCGAACTGCTCTCCGGCCGACCACTCGAGTTCGCGCAGGGCGTCGAACAGCCCGTGCATCACCAGCGGGCACAGCATCGGGCAGCGGTAGTAGCCGAACACCAGGATCACCGGGCGCTCACGGCCGAAGAACGACGCCAGTTCGACGTCGCGCCCCTGCTCGTCGCGGAACACCAATCCGCCCGGGACCGGATCGCCGCGATGCTCGTCGATGCCGACGTTCTCCAGTTCGTCGGGCAGCGGCTCGCCGCGCCCTGCCGGCGCCGTCGCGGCAGCCGGCAGCGGGCCGGCGCTCGCCAGCACCAGCAGCAGGATCGTCGGCAGGCGGTGGCAGCTCATCGTCACTCCGCGCCCGCCCCGTGCTCCTGGGCGACCAGCTCCATCGCCCGGTCGATCGGAATCGCGACGATGCCGTGTTCCTGGTCGACCCAGCGGTAGCCGGAGATCCGCTCGAGCTGCTCGTCACGGATCCGGCGCGGCTCGACCGGAGCCTCGGCGTAGACCCGCTCGGCGAGGTAGGCCCGCTCGTAGCGGTAGAAGAACGCCTGGACCGCCGTCACGAGCACGAAGAAGAGCACGACGGCGATCAGCCCCCAGCCGATGATGGCGGTCAGATCGAGGTCGCCGGTCTCTTGCGACTTGGAATCCATCCGACCCTCCTCAGGCGTTCTCGAACGCCAGCGACTCGGCTAGCCGCGGGTCGCGCATCGGAACGAGTGCCGCGCGCCCCAGGCGATGCGCGATCGCCGCCATCGCGAGCCCTCCCAAGCCGAGCAGCAGCAGCAGGTCGACCACCGACAGCAGCATCCCGGTCGGCGCGCCATGGCCGCCGTGACGGCCGAACTCGGGCATCACCAGCCAGAACAGGTCGACCCAGTGCACGGCCAGCAGGTAGACGCCGATCGCGGCCAGCAGGCCCGGCCGGCGCTTGGGCACGCGGGAGACGAGCGCGAGGAACGGGATGAAGAAGTGCCCGAAGATCAGCACCAGCCCGACCCAGGCCCACGATCCCTGCTGGCGACGGAGCAGCCAGCCGGTCTCCTCGGGCAGGTTGGCGTACCAGATCAGCATGTACTGGGAGAACGCGATGTAGGCCCAGAACACGACGAAGCCGAACGTCAGCTTGCCGATGTCATGGTAGTGCTCCGCGGTGACGACGTTGCAGATCCGCCCGCGACGCTGAACCCAGAACGTGACGATCGCCAGCAGCGCCATCGAGGCCAGCGCGCAGCCGGAGAAGTAGTACACGCCGAAGATCGTGCTGAACCAGTGCGCGTCGAGCGACATCAGCAGGTCGAACGCCGCGAACGTCACCGTCAGCGCGAAGACGAACAGCATCCAGGCGCTGTGCCGCTCGAGTTTCAGCGTGAGCGAGGGATCGCCGCTTTCGTCCTGGGCCGCCGATGTGCGGTGGAGCCACAGCGCCATCGCGGCCCAGATCACGACGTAGGCCACGATCCGCGCCGCGACCGCGCCGTAGCCGAGCCAGTCCAGCTTGTGCGCCAGCAGCGGATCGCCGCCGCGCGTCTCCGGATCGGCCCAGGCGTAGAGCTTCGGGATCATCGCCAGCAGCGGGATCGCCAGCACGACGGTCAGTGTCAGCGTCCCGGCCGCGATCGCCTCGAGCAGCCGCCGGATCACGACGCTCCAGCCGGCGCGCGTGACGTGCTGGATCAGCGTCCAGAACAGCGCTCCGAGCCCGAAGCTCAGCACGAACGCGAAGTTGAGCAGGTAGGCCCAGGCGAAGCGCGTGAAGTCGTCCTCCTGGACCAGCATCGAGAAGGCGATCGCCGCAGCGACGCCGAGGACACCGAGCACCAGCCCGCGGCGGACCAGACGCGGCCCGAGTTCGCCGAGCTGGACGTTCTCCTGGAAGACGTCGATCACCTGCCGCACAGCGTCCTCCCGTCAGCGCAGCGAGCTGCGCTGCGGCTCGGGAACGTCCTCGAGGGGCGCGTTCTGGCTGCGCTGGAGCGCCCGGACGTAGGCCACGATCGCCCACCGGTCATGGACCGGGATCTGGGGACCGTAGGCCGGCATGTT
>JAJRXN010000347.1 GCA_024276295.1 Acidobacteriota bacterium | reverse complement strand
GTCGCGGGTGATCGGCAGCAGGCCGTCGACGCTGTGAGGGACCACCGGCGGTGCCTCCGGGTACGGGCGCGCCGGCAGCGCAGCCTCGCCCGGCTCGGCGGAGACCGGCGGGACGGCCTGGACGATGCCGGGCTTGAGCACGTCGGTCTGTCGCAGGCTGATCGCCTCGTCGGCGATCTCTGCCGGCGCGGCCGGCGCCGGCTCGACGGCGGACTGCTGGGTCGCACACGCGACGAGTCCGAACCCGAGCGTCGCGACGACGAGGAGCTTGCGATCGATCATTCTCGTCACCCCCGCGCTACGCGCGCGCCACGCGAACCGCGCACTTCTTGAAGTCCGTCTCCTTCGAGATCGGACACGTCGCATCGAGCGTCACCTTGTTGATCAGGATGTTCTCGTCGAACCACGGCACGAAGACCAGTCCGCGCGGGACGCGGTTGCGGCCGCCGACGCGGACGATCGCCCGCACGCGGCCACGCCGCGACTCGACCCACGCCGCATCGCCGTCACGCAGGTCGCGCGCCTTCGCGTCGGCGGGGTGGAGCCAGATCACCGCGTACGGCACGGCCCGGTGCAGCTCCGGCACGCGCCGGGTCATCGAGCCGCTGTGCCAGTGCTCGAGCACCCGGCCGGTGCACAGCCAGAGGTCGTATTGCCCGTCCGGCGACTCCGCCGGCGCGGCGTAGGGCCGGAAGAAGATCTCGCCTTGCCGGGGAGCGGGACCTTCTCGGGCGAGGTCGGTCCGTCGAGGGTGCCGCGGGGAATCGCCTTGAGCGCCGGGCCGTAGAACTCGAACGGGGTGTCCTTCGAGACGAGCGGGTCGTACTCGCCGTTGAAGCGCCAGCGCGTCTCCTTGCCGTCGATCACCGGCCAGCGCAGGCCGTGGACGTCGTCGCGGAAGTACACGTCGAAGTCGGCCAGGTCGTGATGGTGCCCGCGACCGAACTGGACGTACTCCTGGAACAGGGCCTTTTCGGGGAACCAGTCGAGACCGGCGGCCTCGACCGTGCAGTTCTTCCGTCCCCTGGCCACGGGATCGGGCCAGGCGTGCGCGCGGGCCGCCTCGGTGGCGAACAGCACGTCGTAGAGCGTCGCATCGGGGTCGTAGCCGAGCGCGCGGGCCTGCTCGAGCACGTCGGGAAGGACCCCGCTCTCGAATCCCGGGGCCTCGAGGCCGGGGACCGGCTGCCGGCCCCACACCTCGCGCAGCCTGAAGCGCTTCGAGAACTCGAGGATCTGCCAGACGTCCGAGCGCGCCTCGCCCGGCGGATCGACGACCTGGCGCCAGGCCTGCGTGCGCCGCTCGGTGTTGCCGTAGAGCCCCCACTTCTCCCAATGCATCGCCGAGGGGAGGATCAGGTCGGCGACCTTGCACGACAGCGTCGGGTAGACGTCCGAGACGACGATGAACACGTCGCGTTCGCGCGCCGCGTGCAGCCAGTGGTTGGCGTTGGCGGTCGACTGGAACGGGTTGGTCACCTGGACCCACAGCCAGCGGATCGTTCCGTCCTCGATGTCGCGCATCATCTTGGTGATGTGGCTGCCGACCTTCGGGTTGAGGGTCTTTTCCGGCAGCCGCCAGACCGCCTCGGTGCGCTGCCGGTGCTTCGGGTTGGCGACGACCATGTCGGCCGGCAGGCGGTGCGCGAAGGTGCCGACCTCGCGCGCGGTGCCGCAGGCCGAGGGCTGGCCGGTCAGCGAGAACGCGTTGCAGCCGGGCCGGGCGTACTTGCCGGTCAGCAGGTGCACCATGTACGCCTGCTCGTTGACCCACGTCCCGCGCGTGTGCTGGTTGAACCCCATCGTCCAGAACGAGACGACCTTGCGCGCGGCGTCGGCGTAGTGGTCGGCGAGCAGCTCGAGCTTCTTCTTGAAGTCCTCGAGCGATTCCTCGGCGTCGCCGCGGGCCAGCTCGGCGACGAACTCGAGCGTGTACGGCTCGAGCGCCTCGCGGAGCTGTTCGAACGTGATCATCCAGTGGGCGCCGGCCGAGCCGCGGTGCTTCTGTTCGACGACCGGCGGGTCGTCCGGGTCGAGCCGCTGGGCGATCGCCTCTTCCCGGGTCAGCCGGACGCGCCGCTCGCGTTCGAGCGTGTCGCGTTCGTCCTCGAACGCGCGCTTGAGGTCGCCGCGCATGCCGTAGCCGATGTCGGTCGGCCCGGTGGCGAACACGCAGTGGCGCTCGACGAACGCGCGATCGACCGCGTCACGCCGGATGATCTCGCGGGCGATGTAGTTCCAGATCGCCAGGTCGCTCTGCGGCTTGATCACGATCTCGACGTCGGCCGCATCCGACGTGCGGTTGGTGTACGTCGTCAGATTGATCACGCGGACGTTCTCGTGGGCCATTCGGTGGGCGACGACGCGCGACCACAGGATCGGATGCATCTCCGCCATGTTGGCGCCCCAGGTAACGATCGTGTCGGCCAGCTCGATGTCGTCGTAGCAGCCGGCCGGCTCGTCGATCCCGAACGTCTGGATGAACGCCGCGACCGCCGACGCCATGCAGTGGCGGGCGTTGGGGTCGATGTTGTTCGAGCGCCAGCCCGCCTTGAGCAGCTTGACCGCCGCGTACCCCTCCGGAATCGTGTACTGCCCCGAGCCCATGATCGCGATGCCGGTCGGCCCCAGCTCCGCGTACGTCTTCTTGAACTGGCGTTCCATCTCGGCGAATGCCCGCTCCCAGGCGACCGGGCGGAACTTGCCGTTCGGATCCCAGCGGCCGTTCTCCATCCGCAGCAGCGGCTTCGTCAGCCGGTCGGCACCGTAGTGGATCTCGGCGTTGGCGTACCCCTTGGCGCACAGCAGGCCGCGGTTGACCGGATTGTCCGGATCACCCTTGACGGCCACCAGCCGGCCGTCGCGGACGCCGATCAGCACCCCGCAGCCGACGCCGCAGAACCGGCAGACGCCCTTTTCCCAGGTGGCACCCTCGACGGGCTCGGTCGTCTCGCCGTACGCCGGCAGCCGAAGGGCCGCCGCGGTGGCGGCCGCCACGCTGGCGATGACGAACTCCCTGCGAGACAGCTCGCAGCTCATCGGTTTCTCCTCGCTCACTCGCCGGCAGGTCCGGCGGGCGTTTCGCAGACGTGGTAGACGAGATCGGCCGCCAGCACACCGGGGATCTGCTGGATCCGCCGCAGGCCGTCGGCCTGCTCGGTGGTGGTCGGAGCGACCTGGGTGACGACGATGCGTCCGGACGGCGGATCCTGGGCGTGGACCTGGACGCCGGAGAGTTCGCCGAGGGCCTGGCAGACCTCGGCGAAGCGGTCCGGGCGCGCCACGACGGCGATCCCGGAGCAGGTGAACGCCTCTGTCATTGCCCGTTCCTGCCTGGTCGAGGGGTGGGGTCGACCGCAGCCGAAGCGAAGCATCGTCGATCAGCATCCCCGAATCCTTGTCCGGCGACAAGTTGACGCAGGACAAGTGCGCTGCCGCGCGCGGAGCGCGGCGGGCCTCTAGAATCTCACCACGACTCGTTTCCGATCCGCCGCGCCTACAGCCCCGGGCCACGGCCAGGCGGACGACAGGGTTCGAGGGGAAACGCTCGAGCCTCCCGTGCTTGGAAAGGAAACGAATGCGCGCCGCGTTGCCTGCCGTCTCTCCTGTCGCGTCGGGGATCTACCTCCGGCTGTCGGTCACGTCCGCCTGCGACCTGCGTTGCGCCTACTGCCGGCCCGGATCGGCGCCGTCCGACCGGAGCGGCGGTGCGCCGCGCCCGGCGAGCAACGACGAGCTGGTCGCGCTGGTCGGGGAGGTGGCCCGCGTCCGGCCGATCCGCAAGATCCGCCTGACCGGCGGCGAGCCGCTGCTGCGGCGCGGCATCGTCGACCTGGTGCGCGAGCTGCGACGGCTCGCTCCGCGGGCGACGATCGGGATGACCACCAACGGCCAGCGTCTCGCGCCGCTCGCCGCGGCGCTGCGGGCCGCCGGCCTCGACGCGCTCAACGTCAGTCTCGACACGCTCGACGAGCGGCGCTTCGGCCGCCTGAGCCCGGCCGGCGCGCTCGACGCGACGCTGGCCGGCATCGACGCGGCCGTGGCGGCGGGCTTCGAGCCGCTGAAGATCAACACCGTCCTGCTGCGTTCGATCAACGGCGACCGGCTCGAGAGCCTCGTCGAGTACGCCGCGGCGCGGGACGCGGAGATCCGCTTCATCGAGCTGATGCCGATCGGCGCCGGCGCGCCGCTCTATCCGCGGGAGTTCCTCTCCGCCGCCGACGCGCTGGCGCGGCTGCGCGAACGGCTGCCGTACGACGGCCCGCTCGGCGCCCGCGGCACGGCGGTGCGGCACGCGATGCGCGCGGACGGGCGGCGCGTCGTCGTCGGGTTCATCTCGCCGGTGTCGCATCCGTTCTGCGACGGGTGCGACCGGCTGCGGATCGACGCCCGCGGGCGGCTCGTCGCCTGCCTGCGCGGCGAGGAAGGCGTCGACCTGCTCGCCCCGCTGCGGCGCGGCGACCGGGCGGCGATCGCCGGCGCGCTGGCGGCGGCGTGTGCGGGCAAGGGGCGCGCGGCGACCGACTGGCCGACGCGCACGATGTACGGGATCGGCGGATGACCGCCGCCGGGAGAACGACGATGCAGGACCGTGGAGAACTCACCTCGATCAACGTCTCCCCGTCGAAGGGGACGGAAAAGCGCCCGGTGACCGAGGCGACGATCGACCGTCGCGGGATCGTCGGCGACGCGCACGCGGGCGACTGGCATCGCCAGGTCAGCCTGCTCGCGCTCGAGAGCATCGAGAAGTTCGGCGCCGAGGCCAAGACGTCGTTCGCGGAAGGCGAGTTCGCCGAGAACCTCACCGTGCGCGGCGTCGACCTGACGCGCGTCGCCGTCGGCGACCGGCTGGCGATCGGAGACGTCGTGCTCGAGGTCACACAGCTCGGCAAGAAGTGCCACGGCGCGGGCTGCACGATCTTCCGGCGCGTCGGGCGCTGCGTGATGCCGCAGGAGGGGATCTTCTGCCGCGTGGTCACTCCCGGCGCGATCCGCGTCGGCGATGCGGTCGTCGTCGACCGCCGGGCCTCGGCCGGCGCGCAGGTGGCGCGGAGCGCCTGACCGTGCCCGACGGCGGGCCGGGCGCGCGGGGACGCTCGCTCTTCCGGGAGCTGTCCGGAGGGATCGGCGATCTCGGCACGTTTCTGCCGCTCGTCGTCGCGCTGAGCCTGGCGACCGGGATGGACCTGGCGTGGATCCTGGTCCTCGCCGGGGCGATGAACATCGCCACCGGGCTCGCGTTCCGGCAGCCGATTCCCGTCCAGCCGATGAAGGCGATCGCCGCCACGGCGATCGTCGGCGGCCTGACG
>JAJRXN010000346.1 GCA_024276295.1 Acidobacteriota bacterium | reverse complement strand
GGCGCAGGAGGAAGGCGTCGGGAGCCAGCAGTCGCAGCACGCCGATCAGCAGCCGGCGCTCGGCGATCCGGCGCGCCTCGCTCTCGGCCAGCAGCTGCTGCTGGCGGTCGAGCAGGGCGTTGAGCTGCCGGCCGATCAGGCCGAGTTCGTCGTCCTCGACGGTGATCACGCGCCGGTACGGATCACCGGACGCGACCGCCTCGGCGGTGACCCGCAGGCTCTCGAGCGGCGCGAGCACGCGCCGCTCGAGGGAGCGCGAGAGCATCGTGAACAGCACCAGCGCCAGCGTGACGATCAGCGCGAGCGCGCCGGCCCGCTGCCAGGCGGCCTGACGTGCCGTCGAGGCCGCCTGCTCCATCACGCGCTGTTTCGCTTCCAGCAGCGTGCGCACCGCCGCACGCGCCTGTTCCCAGGCCGGCAGCGCGAGGTGGTCGTAGGACTCGACCGCGGGCCTCCTGTCGGACGCGAGCAGGGCGTCGGCGGTCCTGCGGTAGCGCTCGAGCTGCCGGCGTGCCGTGGCGACGGCCTGTCGTTCCGGAGCCGTCTCCGCAATGTTCTCCAGCTCGTCGAGCTGCGCGTCGACCGCGGAACGGATCCGGACCAGCGGCCGCTCCGGAACCGGTTCGTCCGTGGCCAGCACGGCCTCGACGATCTCGTGTTCCCGTTCGAGGGCGTCGAGCACGGCGAGGGATGCCGAGGCGCCGCGGTAGGCGCGGCCGAGGTCGCGCTCGATCCGCGTGCCGAAGCGGTGCAGTTCGAGCGCGGTGCCACCGGCGATCACCAGCAGCAGCCCGACGAGCGACACGTAGCCGAGCCGGAGGCGGGTCTCGATCCTCATCGATCCGTGCTCACGTCAGCGCCGCCAGCCGGCGGACGTCGTCCGGCGTACCGACGACGATCAGTACGTCGCCGGTCTCGATGCGGTCGTCGGCGTCGAGGTTGGCCTTGATCTCGTGTCCGCGCCGGATGCCGACCACCGTCACGCCGTACCGCCGGCGGACCGCCAGATCGGCGAGCGTGCGCCCGGCAAGACTCTCCGGCGCCTCGACTTCCGCCAGGACCGCCTGTTCGCCGAGGTCGATCTGCTCGCGCACGCTCGGGTAGGCCAGCCGGCGGCCGAGTCGATCGCCGGCGTGCTGCTCGGGATTGACGACCTCGTGGGCTCCGACTTCGAGCAGGACGCGGGCGTGGAGCGCCGTGACCGCCCGGCCGACGATCCGAGGCACGCCGACCTGTCGCAGCAGGGCGGTGACCAGGATCGACGCCTCGATGGACGTCTCGCCGATCGCCACCACGGCGGCCGCCATCTTCTCCAGGCCGAGTTCGCGGATCGTGCGTTCGTCGGTCGCGTCCGCGCACAGCGCGGCATCGAACTCGCTGGAAACCTCCTGCACGCGCTCCTGGTCGGCGTCGAGCACCATCACCGACTGGCCGAGCCTCCGGAGACTGAACGCCACCGCCTGGCCGAACCGGCCGAGACCGATCACGACGTATTCACTGGCCATCTTCAACCCACCATGATCCGGACTTCCGGATAGGAGATGCGGCCCGGAGAACTCCGGGCGAGCAGCAGCGCGATCGTCAGCGGACCGACGCGGCCGAGAAACATCAGCGCGGTGACGACCAGCTTGCCGAACACGTCGAGCCGGGTCGTCGCGCCGAGACTCAGGCCGACGGTGCCGAACGCGCTCGTCGCCTCGAACAGCAGCTCGTCGAAGCTTCCGGTCTGCGTGGCCAGCAGTGCCGCAGCTCCGAGGCCGAGGATCAGCGCGGCGATCACGGCGATCGCCGTGCAGCGGAAGACGGCCTCGAGAGGAACCTGCCGGCGGAAGATCGTGACCCGCGGCTGGCTGCGGGCCAGCGCTGGAATCGCGCCGAACAGGACCGCGACGGTCGTCGTCTTGATTCCGCCGCCGGTCCCGCCGGGCGAGGCGCCGATGAACATCATCAGGATCATCATCAGCACGGTCACCGGTCGCGCGGCGCCGATGTCGACGGTGTTGAACCCGGCAGTACGCAAGGTGACCGACTCGAACAGGGCATTGAGCACCCGGTCCAGCGGTCCGAGGCCGGCGAGCGATGCGTTCCATTCGAGAATCAGCCAGACCAGCGTTCCGCCGAGGGTCAGAATGGCCGAGACCGCGAGCACCAGCCGGACCTGAAGCGAGAACGCGTGATGCCTGCGGCCGGTCAGCCGGTACCACGAGGCGGCGAGCACCGCGAAACCGAGCCCCCCGAGCGTGATCAGTACGGCCACGGTCAGCAGCGCGACGCGATCGGTGGCGAACATCGTCAGCGAGTCGGATTGCAGCGCGAATCCGGCATTGCAGAACGCCGAGATCGAATGAAAGACACCCCTCCAGGCCGCCTCCGCCCAGGGCAGTCCGGCGCCGTGGAAGCGCCAGCCCAGGACCGCCGCACCGGCCGCCTCGAGCGCGAATGTCGAGAGCACGAGGAACGCGGCCACGCGAAACGCCGAGCGTCCGAGGGGCAGGTCGAGCAGTTCACCGAGCGCGCCGGCTGCGCGCACGCCGCGCCGGCGACCGAGGATCAACACGGCGAACGTCGAGAGCGCCATGATGTTCAGCCCGCCGAGCTGGATCAGTGCCAGGATCACCACGTGACCGAACGTGGAGAAGTCGTGCGGCGTGTCGAGGACGATCAGACCCGTCACGCAGGACGCCGAAGTCGCGGTGAACAGGGCGTCGGTCGGTGCGATCGCGCGGCCACTGGCCGAAGCCGCCGGGAATCCGAGCGCGATGGTGCCGGCGGCGATCAGCAGGGCGAACGAGACGAGCACGAGCTGTGCCGGTCGTTCGAGGAAGTGGTTGAGCAGGTCGTCGAACAGACTGGTTCGGGCGACGAGTGACGCCAGCACGACCGCCTGGCACACGCCGACCACGGCCAGCGCCAGCGAAGGCTGCCAGGCGAGCAGGGAGAGAGCCGCGAGCAGCAGCGCCAGGGCGACGATGGCGTCCACGTTCCGCCGGGCGAGCCGGCTGATCACGTACGGCGCGGCCGCCGTCAACGCGAGCAGGGACATCGCGCCGCTGAGAGCGAAGCCGAGCAGATGCTCGGCGACGTCGAAGCCTGCGATCGAGACGAGCACGACCAGCGAGGTGACCAGTAGGTGTCGTGCCGCCCGGTCCCAGCCGCCGCGGAAGAAGGCCGCGTCGTCTCCCTGCAGCGGTCGCCGAGGCGCGGGCGCGAGCGTCATCCGCAGCAGGATCCAGAGATTCCACGCGGTCACGGCACCGGCGACGGCCGGATCGTGGACCATCGGTGCGAGAAAGACGCCGGCCTGGGCGGCCATCAGCATCGGGGCCAGCCAGGTGGCGAGCATCCACCCGCGCAAGCGCGCGCCGGCGGCCAGCAGCGCACCCACGGCGAACACCACGCCGAGCCCGCTGCTCCACGGCGTGATCTCGTGCAGCGGACCGAGGTACGTGCCGGGGGCGTCGACGGCCAGCAGGCCGAGCAGCGTCACGCCGGCTGCGGAGACGATCCGGGCCGCGTCGAGCGTTCGTCTCGGTGAGGAGGTCGACATCCGGGTCCTTCCCTCCGGCGGCGGATGATCGCACAAACGGCCCGTCTTTTCGTCCCAGTGGCGCGACGCGGGTCGCCGGGCCTCGGTATTCTGCTCCGCTGCCGGTCGCCGTGACCGCGTGCCGGCATTCCATCGGCCGAAGCCAAGGAGTAGCCATGTCCCGCCGCTCGATCCTGGTCAGTCTCGCCGCCGCCGCGTTCGTCGTCCTGGCGCTTCCGCAGGGTGTCGCGCACGCTGCCGCGCGCCCCCACGGTGGTCTCGTGCGTCACCCGGACGTCAGCGCCGAGTCGATCGTGTTCTCGTACGCCAACGACCTGTGGCTGGTTCCGCGCAGCGGCGGTGTCGCCGTTCCGCTGGCCAGCCCGGCTGGTCCCGAACTGATGCCGCGGTTCAGTCCGGACGGCAGGACGATCGCGTTCGTCGGCAACTACGACGGCAACGATGACATCTACACCGTGGCCGTCGACGGTGGTGTCCCGCGCCGCGTCACGCATCATCCAGCCTTCGAGCGGCTCTGCGACTGGACGCCGGACGGCGAACTGCTGTTCTCGTTCAACGGGCTGGCTCCGATGCGGCGCATCCTCGAGCTGTACCGGGTGCCTGCCACGGGCGGGCTGCCGCGCAAGCTGCCCGTTCCCTACGGCGCCTGCGGCGCGATCAGCCCTGACGGACGCTACCTCGCCTACACGCCGCACACCCGCGACAGCCGGACCTGGAAGCGCTACCGCGGCGGGATGGCGACCGACATCTGGCTGTTCGATCTCGAAAAGCTCACGTCACGCCGGATCACCGACTGGGAGGGGACCGACACCCAGCCGATGTGGGCCGGCGGCAAGATCTACTACCTGTCGGACGCCGGTCCGGCGCACCGCTTGAACGTGTTCGTATTCGATCCGGAGACCGGCGAGCGACGGCAGGTGACGCACTTCGAGGAGTTCGACACCAGGCATGCTGCGATGGGACCCGGCCCCGACGGGCGGGGCGAGATCGTGCTGCAGAACGGATCGGATCTCTACCTGCTCTCGCTG
>JAJRXN010000345.1 GCA_024276295.1 Acidobacteriota bacterium | reverse complement strand
TTCCGTCCGCAGGGCCGGCCGCTTCCGGCGGAGCGGATCGACGCGCGTCCGCCGGTCGGTGAGGGGGACGTGCTGCCGGACGACGGCGACGTGCTGGTGCCGACGGACGACCGCGGCTGACGCGTGAATCGCGTTATACTCGCGCGCCGCCACACCAGGAGGCTGAGATGGCTGGTCCGGACCCCCTCGACTTCTACGATGTCCGCTCGCTGCTCGACGACGACGAGCAGGAAGTCCAGGACAGCATCGGACGCTTCGTCGACGAGCAGGTGATCCCGATCATCTCGGACTGCTTCGAGCGTGACCACTTTCCGGTCGAACTGGTCCCGCAGCTCGCCGAACTGGGGCTGTTCGGCTGCAACATCGAGGGCTACGGCTGTGCCGGGCTGAACAACGTCTGCTACGGCCTCGTCTGTCAGGAACTCGAGCGGGGCGACAGCGGCGTGCGGTCGTTCGTCTCGGTGCAGAACAGCCTGTGCATGTACCCGATCCACCGCTACGGCAGCGAGGAGCAGCGCCGGCGCTGGCTGCCGGAGATGGCGGCCGGCCGGCTGCTCGGCTGCTTCGGACTGACCGAGCCGGACGGCGGCTCGGACCCCGGCACGATGAAGACCCGCGCCCGGCGCGACGGCGACGACTGGATCATCAACGGCTCGAAGATGTGGATCACCAACGGCACGATCGCCGACCTGGCGATCGTCTGGGCCGCGAGCGACGAGGGGGTGCTCGGGTTCGTCGTCGAGAAGGGCATGAAGGGCTACGAGGCGCGCGACATCCGGCGCAAGATGTCGCTGCGGGCGTCGATCACCTCCGAGCTGTTCTTTGACGAGGTGCGCGTGCCGGAGGCCAACCGCCTGCCCGGCGCGCACGGCCTCGGCGCCCCGCTGTCGTGTCTGACCCAGGCGCGATTCGGCATCGCCTGGGGCGCGATCGGCGCCGCGACGGCGTGCCTGGCCGAGGCGCTCGAGTTCGCGTCGTCACGCGTGCTGTTCGGGCGCACGCTCGACCACACGCAGACGATCCAGCGCCGGCTGGCCGACATCGTGCGGCGGATCACCAACGCGCGGCTGCTCGCCCTGCAGCTCGGGCGGCTCAAGGACGCGGGGCGGATGCAGTTCGCGCAGGTCTCGCTGGCCAAGTGGAACAACGTCCGGATGGCGCTCGACGTCGCCCGCGAGGTGCGCGACATCCTCGGTGCCGGCGGCGTGACGCTCGACTACCACGCGATCCGCCACGCGCTGAACCTCGAGAGCGTGATCACCTACGAGGGGACCGAGACGATCCACGAGCTGATCGTCGGACGCGCGCTGACCGGCGTCTCGGCGTTCTGAACCGAAGCTTGTCGCTACGACGCGCCGGCGAGTTCCTCGAGCTTCTCGCGCACCTTCGCGGCGTGGCCGCGGGCGCGCACCCGTGGCCAGTGCCAGGCGATCCGGCCTTCGGGGTCGATCAGCACCGTCGAGCGGATCACGCCGACGGTCTTCCGGCCGTAGAGCGTCTTTTCGCCCCAGGCGCCGTACTTCGACATCACCTGCTTCTTCTCGTCGGACAGCAGCGTGACCGCCAGGTCGTGCCTGTCGATGAAGCGCCGGTGGCGTTCCGGGCTGTCGGGACTGCAGCCGAGCACGACCGCGTCGAGGTGGCGGAACGCCTCGATCCCCTCGGTGAACTCGCAGGCCTCGGTCGTGCAGCCCGGCGTGTCGTCCTTCGGGTAGAAGTAGAGCACGACCCACCGTCCGAGCAGATCCCGCAGGGCGACCTTGCGGCCGTCCTGGTCCGGAAGAGTGAAGGCCGGAGCCTTTCTGCCGATCTCGATCCGACGCGTCGTCATGCCTGGTCGTCTCCTCGTCCGCGGGCGGCGGCGCGCCGCCGCGGGGTTCCATCATCGCATCGCCGCCAATGGCCTTCACGTCCACCGGGCCGGGCGGGGAGGACGCTCGCGCGACGATCGACGGGGGATTACGCTGGCGCCCCTGCGAGGGCAATCCGATGAAGGTCGTGCGCTGGGTGATGCTGCTCGCCGCCGTCGTGGCGTTCGTCGGCGGGCTCTACATGTTCCAGAAGGTGCGCCGGCATCCGCTGGAGATCGCCGAGCTGATCGGCCGGCAGGAACTCGAGCGCCACGGCC
>JAJRXN010000344.1 GCA_024276295.1 Acidobacteriota bacterium | reverse complement strand
TCCGGAGGCCGCGGGCGACGGCCTGCTGGTCGCCGTGGCCAACGAACTGCTCGATGCGCTGCCGGTCCACGCCATCGTGCGGACCGACGGGGGCGGACTCGGCGAGCTGTACGTCGCCTGCGACGAGGCGGGCGGATTCGTCGAGACGATCGGGCCGCCGACCGACCCGCGGCTCGAACCGCTGGCGCGCCGCTACGGCCTGTGTCCCCGCCCGGGCGACCGGGCCGAGGTCTGCCTGGCGCTCGAGGAACAGGTCGCCGCGCTGGCCCGGGCCGGAGCCGCGGCGGCCCTGTTCGTCGACTACGGGCGGCGCGCCGCACGCCTCGGATCGCCCGAACTCGCTGCCGGGACGCTCGTCGCCTACCACCGTCATCGGGTGGTCGACGATCTGCTGGCCCGGCCGGGAGAGCAGGACCTCACGGCGCACGTCAACTGGGACCACCTGGCGGACGCGGCGCGCGAGGCCGGATTCGAGGTCCGGGGTCCGGTGCCCCAGGACAGGTTCCTGATCGCTCTCGGGATTCTCGACGAGGCGGCGCTCGATCCCGGTCGGGATCCCGCCCGCGAGCCGCCGGC
Organism: Acidobacteriota bacterium; assembly: GCA_024276295.1. Taxonomy (GTDB): domain Bacteria; phylum Acidobacteriota; class Polarisedimenticolia; order J045; family J045; genus J065. The sequence continues at coordinate 1,140 of JAJRXN010000344.1, read as the reverse complement.
CGATCTCGCCTCCCGGCTGGCCGCCCGGGCGCTGATCCTGCCCGGACCGGGCGGCGGGCGACGGTTCCAGGCGGTCGCCCTCGTGCGGCCCGGTCTCGGCCCGCTGCGGGGCTTCGAGCCGCCGGAGCCTCCGGACGCAGAGGGCGGGGATGTCACGGATCGCGGCCAGGACCGTCCTCCAGCGAGGACGCCCCGGGGGGGCCGCGGCGGCCCCGTCCCACGCTAGTCGTTGAAAACAGGGCACCTCGAGGAGTGGCAGGGGTCTTGCTCCCTTTCGTCGTGAAGTCCCCGACTTCGGAACGGGAGGGACCGATGAAGATCACGACCCTGCTCCTCGTGCTGGCCGCCCTCGGGGCCGTCGCAGCGCCCGCCGCGGCGGACTCCGATCACCGATATCGCGAATACCACCACGGCGACCGGGACCGCGGCTCCGTCCGGCTCCGGCACGTCGCCGACCGGCTCGACGCCGCCGCCGAGCGGCTCGAGGACGCCGCGCGCCGGGCGAGCCGCGGCATCCATCCGTACGACCGCCGGAGCGTGCGTCACGCCGCGGACCGGTTCGAGGACGCGGTCCGGGACTTCCGACGCGCCGCGTACCGTCGGTCCTGGGACACGGCGATGCTCGCGCGTCGTCTCGCGCGCGCCGAGGCGAGGTACGGCGAGGTGCTCGAGGCGAGTCGGCTGGCGCGTCCCACGCGCGGCCTGGCGATCGCGCTCGACATGGCGGGCGCCGCGCTGGACGACGCCCGGGTGGCCGTGTACCGCCGCGCCGCATACGTGCGGCCTCGCCCGTACCGGGGGGCGCCGCGCGTCGTCCACCGGTATCCGCGGACCGGCGTCGTCGTGGCCGGCGAGGTGTTCCTCCCCTACCTGCGGATCGGCGTCGTGTTCCGCGACGACTGACCGGTGACGCCGAGGGGGGCCTCCTCCCCGCGACGGGCCCCCGGTGGCAGGCCGCGCCCCGGGGGCCCACGTTTGTCGCAAGAGGTCGATTCATGCCCCTCGATCGCCGCAGACGCGGGATCCAGCTTCGTGCGCCGATTGCGCGCTCTCCCCGGGAGATAGCGGCCGCCACGGCCGTGACCCGGCGGGAGCTGCGGGCGATGTCCCGTCGCATCCCCGCCGGCGGGGCCGGGGGGA
>JAJRXN010000343.1 GCA_024276295.1 Acidobacteriota bacterium | reverse complement strand
CACGTCGAGCCTGTCCAACGAGGTGCTGACCTGCGACGTCGAGGACGCGATCCGGCTCGACGCGGCGGGGATCACCGCGTCGATCTTCGTCGGCACCGAGCACGAGCGGCAGACGCTGTCCAACCTGTCGGCCCTGGTCGACGCCGGCGAGCGCTGGGGCATTCCGGTGATGGCGGTCACCGCCGTCGGCCGGCAGATGGCGCGCGACCTGCGCTACCTGTCGCTGGCCAGCCGGATCGCCGCCGAACTCGGCGCGCACATGGTCAAGACGTACTTCTGTGACGGGTTCGAGCAGCTCGTCGCGTCCTGCCCGGTCCCGGTCGTCATCGCCGGCGGCAAGAAGGTCCCCGAGCGCGAGGCGCTCGCGCTGGCGCGGAACGCGATCGACGCCGGCGCGGCCGGGGTCGACATGGGGCGCAACATCTTCCAGTCGGCGGCCCCCGCGGCAATGATCCGCGCCGTGCGCGGGATCGTGCACGACGGGCTGTCGGTCGACGAGGCCTGGGCGCAGGTCGAACCGGAACTCGCCCGGTGAGCGGCGCGAAGCTGACGGTCACGACGCGCCGCCCGGCGCGGACCGACGCCCTCGTCGTGTTCGGCACGCGCGGCCTGCCCCGCGCGATCGCCGAGGAGGCGCGCCGCAGACTGGTCGACGAGGCGAAGCTCGCCGTCGTGCCGTCGCTCGGCAAGCTCCGCGACGCCGAACGGGTCGTCGTCGTCCGCCCGCCGCGGCGCGACGATGCGCTCGACTGGAGGCGCACCGGTGGCGCCGTCGCACGCGCCCTCGCCGGCGAACCGGTCCGCCGCGCCGCAGTGATCGCCCCCGAACGGCTGCCGGAAGGCCCGCTGCGCGCGTTCGTGCTCGGACTCGGCCAGGGGAGCTACCGCTTCGATCGCTACCGCACGAAACCGGGACCGAAGCCGGTCACCCTCGCCGTGGTCTGTCCCGGACGCGAGTCCGCGACCGCCGCACGCGCCGCCCTGCCGGTCGCCCGGGCGATCGAGCGGACGCGGGACTGGATCAACACGCCGGCCGAGGACCTCGGACCGTCGGAGTTCGAACGCGAGGCGCGGCGTGTCGGCCGGGAGAGCGGACTTGCGGTGCGCGTGCTCGACCACGCCCGCTGCCGGAAGCTCGGCATGGGGGCGCTGACCGCCGTCGGTCGCGCCAGCGACGACCCTCCGCGGCTGGTGATCGTCGAGCACCGCGGCGACCGCCGGACGAAGACGTTCACCGCGCTGGCCGGCAAGGGGATCTGCTTCGACACCGGCGGGCTCGACCTCAAGTCCGCCGCCGGCATGGAGCTGATGAAGAAGGACATGGGGGGCGCGGCGACCGTGCTCGCCGCGGTCGCCGCCGCCGCCGAGCTGAAGCTGCCGCTCAACGTGCGCGGCTACCTCGCGCTAGCCGAAAACGCGGTCGCCGGCAACGCGATTCGCCCTGGCGACGTGCTGACGGCGCTCGACGGCACGACGATCGAGGTGCTCAACACCGACGCCGAGGGCCGCCTCGTCCTCGCCGACGCGGTGGCGCTGGCGGTGCGCGAGGGCGCCGCGCGGATCATCGACGCGGCGACGCTGACCGGCGCGGCGCTGATCGCGCTCGGCCGGACCCGCGTCCCGATGATGTCCACCGACAGGCGCCTCGGCGCCGCTCTGCAGGCCGCGGCGGAGGCGACCGGCGAGAAGGTCTGGCCGATGCCGACCGACGAGGAGTACCGCCGGCAGATCCGCTCCGAGGTGGCCGACATCAGGAACGTCGGCAAGGGGCGCGAGGCCGGCGTGATCGCCGCCGGGCTGTTCATCGCCCACTTCGCCGGCAAGCTCCCCTGGGCGCACCTCGACATCTCGCCCGCCTCCTGGTCCGACGGCGCCCACGACCTCGGCCCGCGCGGCGCGACCGGCGTGATGGTCTCGACGCTCGTCGAGCTGCTGCGCCGGCTGGCCTGATGCGCGAAGCATCGTCCAGTCGCGCCAACCGACGGAGCCGGACGGTCAGCGCCGCACCCGCAGCGGACGAACCGCCAAGTACACCCCGGCGCAGATCAGCGCACCGCCGGCCAGCGTCGTCGTCGCGGGGCGGTCGCCGCGCACGATCCACGAGAGCGCGCCGGCGATCAGCGGCTGCAGATAGACGAACAGCGCCACGATCGACGAGTCGACCCGCGCCAGCGCCCAGTAGTTGAGCAGGTACGTCAGCGCCGTCGGTCCGAGCACGATGAACGCCCCGATCGCCCACACCGCCGGAGGAACCGACGCCGGGTCGAAGTGCGCCAGGCTCGGGCCGCCGACGAGGCCGATCCCGAGCGCTCCGAAGCCGAACAGCACCGCCGCCGCACCGAGCGGATCGCAGCGCGAGAGCACCCGCTTCGAGAGCACCAGGAACAGCGAGAAGCTCGTCGCGTTGGCGAGCGTCAGCAGATCGCCGGTCGTGCGCAGATCGAGCACGACGCGCGGATCCGGCCGGATCACCAGCAACACGCCGGCCAGCGCGATCGCCAGCGCCGCGAGCTTGCGCCGCGTGAGCGTCTCGCGCCCGAGCAGCACCGCGAACAGCAGGGTCAGCACCGGAATCGAGGTGTTGATCAGCGAGGAGTGGATCGGCGTCGTCCGCGACAGCCCCTCGACGAACAGCACCTGGTTGAGCACCACGCCGAACACCGAGTACAGGGCGAGCCGCAGCACGTCGCCCGGCCGTGACGGCAGCCGGCGGCGCCAGGCCAGCGCGATGCCCCACAGCACGAGCGCCCCGCCGGTGACCCGGAGCACCGCCCACGAGCGGGGCGGGATCGCCTCGAGCAGGATCTTGGCCAGCAGGTAGTGCACGCCGAACATCGCCTGCACGACGAGCAGCGCGGCGACGACGCGCACGCGCTGGCCCGACCCGCCGATCCGTGCGGTCATCCTCCCCTCCGCCTCCCGGCGCTCAGCCGATCCGCGCCAGCTTCAGCCGCTCGCCGTGACGGCGCCACACCTCACGCCACAGCGCCTCCGGCAGCGAACCGCGCTCGTCGTCGACCAGCGCGAACGCGTCGTCGCGGGCCGCGAGCAGCAGGTCCTTGTGGCGCACCAGATCGGCGACCCGCAGCGACGGCATCCCGTGCTGCGCGGTGCCGGTCAGCTCGCCGGGGCCGCGCATCTCGAGGTCCTTTTCGGCGACGCGGAATCCGTCGTCGGTCTGCTCGAGCACCCGCAGGCGGGCCAGCGCCGTCTCGTCGGCCTCGGCGGAGGCGATCAGCACGCAGTACGAGCGCAGGTCGCCGCGGCCGACCCGCCCGCGGAGCTGATGGAGCTGCGCCAGGCCGAACCGGTCGGCGTCCTCGACGACGATCACCGACGCCTCGGGCACGTCGATCCCGACCTCGATCACGGTCGTGGCGACGAGGATGTCGACCTCGCCGCGGGCGAACGCGTCGAGGTTGGCCCGGCGTTCGTCGGCCTTCATCCGGCCGTGGACCAGCGCGACGCGCGCGCCGGGAAACCGCGCCCGGTACTCGGCGAGCCCCTGCTCGGCCGCCTTGAGCCCGCGCGCGCCCTCCTCGACCGCCGGCCGCACGACGTAGATGCGGCGCTTTTCGGCCAGGGCGATCTCGAGCCCGCGGAAGACCCGCTCGCGCTCGTCGTCACGCCGGACGATGGTGCGGATCGGCACGCGACCGGGCGGCTTCTCGTCGATCAGCGAGACGTCGAGGTCGCCGTAGAGCACCATCGCCAGCGTGCGCGGGATCGGCGTGGCCGACATCACGAGCAGGTGCGGCCGGGTGCCCTTTTCGGCCAGGCCGGCGCGCTGGGCGACGCCGAAGCGGTGCTGCTCGTCGATGACGACCAGCCCCAGCCGCTCGAACGCCACGCTCTCGCTGATCAGCGCGTGGGTGCCGACGACCATCGCCTCGGCCCCGGAGGCGAGCCGGGCCCGCACCGCCCGCGCCTCGGCCGGACGCAGCGCGGCGGTCAGCAGCGCCACCCGGCGCCCGACGCGGGCCATCAGCTCCGAGAGGGTCCGCTCGTGCTGCTGCGCGAGGATCTCGGTCGGCGCCATCAGCGCCGCCTGGCAGCCGTTCTCGACGGCGACCAGCATCGCCATCGCCGCGACGACCGTCTTGCCCGACCCGACGTCCCCGAGCAGCAGCCGGCTCATCGGCCGGCCCGAGGCGAGGTCAGTGGTGATCTCGCCGAACACGCGCCGCTGGGCCCCGGTCAGCCGGAACGGCAGCAGCGCCTCCAGGCGCTCGCGGATCGGCGGCGTCACGTCGAGCACCGGCGCGCCCCTTTCGGCGAGCCGCTGGCGCCGCGCCAGCGCCAGCGCCAGCTCGAGCCAGAACAGCTCGTCGTACGCCAGACGCCGCAGCCCCGGCAGACGACGCTCGGCGAGCGCCTCGGGCGGCGTGTCCGGTGGCGGGGCATGCACCTCGCGCAACGCCACGTCGAGCGTCGGCAGCCCGTGACGCGCGGTGATCCGGCGTGGGATCGGATCGTCGACCGGCCCGAGACCGGCCAGCGCCTCGGCGATCACCGTGCGCAGCCGCCGCGAGCTGAGCGGACCGAGCTTCTCGTAGACCGGGATCCAGCCGGTCAGCCGCGCCGGATCTTCCTGTTCGCGCAGGATCTCGAACTCCGGTCCGGTCAGCTCGAGGCCGTGCGAACCGAGCCTCGGGACGCCCTGGACGAGCAGCCGCGTTCCCTGGCGGATGTACTCCGCGAGATAGTTGCGGCCGAAGAACACGATCCGCATTGCCGCGGTGCCGTCGTCGAGCAGGAGCTGCATCAGGTCGAGCCCGCGTCGCCGGGTGCGCAGCGTGCGGACCTCCTGCACCGTACCGACCGCCGTCAGCGGCTCGCCCGGACGCGCGCGCTTGAGCGGATCGATCCGCCGGCGGTCCATCCAGCGCAGCGGCAGATGCAGCACGAGGTCGCCGATCGTCTCGACGCCGATCGCCGCGAGTTCCTCGGCCCAGCGCGGACCGATGCCGCGCAGACGCACGACGGGATCGCCGAGAGCGTACTGCCGGGAAGACGATGGGCGGTCGGGCGCGGTCACGCCGCGACGTTATCACGCGTGCGGATCGACCGCGGCCGGTGCGCGCCCGCCGGACAGCCCGAGCGCGAGACCGGCGAGCACGAGGGCGCCGCCGGGGTAGAACGACGCGTGCGGCCACTCGGCGAACAGCAGCGCGGCGAGCGCCGACGAGAGCACCGGCTCACCGAGCAGGGCGAGCTGGACCTCCTGGGCCGGCCGGAAGCGGACCGCGACGTTGAGCAGGCCGTGGCCGGTCAGGTGCGGGCCGAGAGCCAGCGCGAGGGCGACGATCGCGACGCGCGGCGTGGCCGGTGCGAGCCCCGCGCCGGTGACCAGCGCCGCGAGCGCCAGCACGGCCGCCCCGGAAAGGCAGGTCATCACGATCTGCGATTCGACCGTCACCTGCGCCCGGACCCGGCGGCCGATCAGCAGATAGACGCTGCCGGCGGCGGCGGCGAGCAGCGCCAGCGCGTCGCCGGCCAGCGGAGCGCTCCCGGTGGCGTTCCGTCCGTCGGCGTGGGCGATCAGCGCCACGCCGACGAGGGCCGCCGCCACGCCGACCCACAGCCGGGGCGAGGTGCGATCCCCGAGCCAGCGGGGGGCGATCGCCGCGGCGAACAGCGGCGCGGTGGTCACCAGCGTCACCGACGAGGCGACCGACGTCAGCCGCAGCGACCAGAACCAGGCCCCGAAGTGCACCGCCAGCAGCACACCGGCCAGGCCGCCCCAGCGCCAGGCACGCCGCGCCAGCAGGCCGGCCGGCCGCGTGGCGACCGCGAGCAGCAGACCGGCGAGCAGCAGCCGCCAGAAGGCGAGCCGCAGCGGATCGGCCTCGGGCGCCAGACGCACCAGCGGGGCGGCCGTCGAGACGGCGACGATCGCCAGCGCGAGGGCCCAGCGCCCCCGGGCAGGCGACCCGCTCACTCCGGGACCGGCGCCAGCGCCCCGGTCTCGACCAGGTGCGCCACGGTGCGCGCGATCTCCACGTCGGGCGCGTCGAACCGGTCGAGCAGGTCGCGCAGCGTCTTCGGTTCCCGTACCGCGTCGAGGATCGTGCGGGCCAGATCGGGCGCCTGACCGCTGTCGGCCAGCTCGCCACCCTCGCCGGTGACGGCGAGCGGGACCTCGACCGGCGGAAGCCGCGCGGCCAGCCTTGCGAAATCGTCGATGGCGACCATCGCGTCCATCAGCAGCCGCTGCGTGTTGCCCTCGATCGGCTCGCCGACGTCGCCCGTGTCTCCGGGGTCGAAATGGAAATCGGCGTCGGTCCAGCCGAGCATCCGGAACAGCGCCTTGCGCCCCCGAGTGCGCGCCGTGAACGCGCCGGCGATCCGCCCGTCGACGAGGTGGATTCTCCCCTGCTCCGCACCGCGCAGGCGCAGGATGCCGGTCTTGCCGTTGATCGCCAGGAGCTGCAGCAGGTCGGGCACCGGCAGATGACTGGTGTGCCCGGCGAGGTAGCTGCGGCGCGCCTCGCCGGCGGCGCTGCCGAGGCGGACCCGCTCGAGGATCAGCCGTGCGCGGACCAGCAGCTCCTCGGTCGAGAACGGCTTGCAGAGGTAGTCGTAGGCTCCGAGCCGCAGGCCGCGCAGGCGATGGTGCACCTCCCGCTCCGACGAGAGGAAGACGAGCGGAATGTCGCGCATCTGCGGATCGCTCTTGAGCCGCTCGCAGAGCTGCCAGCCGTCCATGCCAGGCATCGTGGCGTCGGTGACGATCAGGTCGACGCGCTCTTCCGTGAGCCGCTCGAGCGCCTCGCGGACGTCCTCGGCGGTGATGACCTGGTACCCGGCGTCGGCGAACGCGTCACGCACCAGCTCGCGCACGAGACGGTTGTCGTCGACGACGAGGATGGTGGGAGAGAAGTCCGGGGCCATGGGTCTCCAGACGCGTGCGGCTCGCGAAGTGTATGGTAGAAACCGGCCGTGCGGCGGGTCAACCTGCCGAGGGCGCGGTAGCCGTATCCCGACACGGAGCGACGATGAAGCCAGCGTGCCTGGAGCGGGCCCGGCGAGCGCTCGCCGGTCGTTACCTCGTGGCGCTGACGGGGGCGGGGATGTCCGTCGAGAGCGGCATTCCCCCCTTCCGCGGACCCGACGGGCTGTGGTCGCGGCTCGACCCGATGGTCGAGGGGCACGTCAGGACGCTCGACACCGATCCCGGTCGCTCCTGGCGGCTGTTCCGCATGCTGGCCGGGCCGATCGCCGCCGCGCAGCCGCATCGAGGCCATGCCGCGCTGGCCCGCGCCGAGCGGAGCGGCCGGCTGCTCGGCGTCGTGACGACCAATGTCGACGGACTGCACCAGCGGGCGGGATCCCGCAGCGTCGCGGAAGTACACGGCACCGCCCGGCGGATCGTCTGCCACCGCTGCGGGCGAGACGTGCGTCCCGGCCCGGGTCAGCTCGACGAGCCGGTGCCGCGCTGCCTGGCGTGCGGCGGCGTGCTGCGTCCGGCCGTCGTCCTGTTCGGAGAGACCCTGCCCGACGAGGCCTGGACCCTGGCGATGCGGATGATCGAGGATGCCGAGGGACTGGTCGCGATCGGCACGTCGCTCGAGGTCCAGCCGGCGGCCGGTCTGCCGCTGCTGATCCGTCGCCGGGGCCTGCCGGTGGTCGAAATCGGTCCCGAGCCGACCGAGCTGGCCCGCCAGGAACTCAGCCTGTGGCTGCCGGGCACGGCGGCCGAGATCGTCCCCTCCCTGCTCGCCCCGGTGCGCGGACGGCTCCGGCGCTGGCTGTTCGGGGGATTCCGGTGAGCGACCGGCCGCGCCGGGTGATCGCCTTCGGCGTGCTCGACACGCTCGCCGATCTCGACGGCATGCTCGATGCCGCGCTGCGCGACGAGGCGGACCTCGAGCACGAGGCCCAGCGGCGGCGCCTGATCGCTGCCCGCGAGGCGGCGGAACGGGACCTGATCGAGGCGCTCGAGGACTGGCGGCCCTACCGCGAGATCTTCGCCGAGAGCCTCGCGCAGGCGGCGCGGCGGGTCGGCACGCCGATCGGACCGGCCACGATCGCCCGGATCACCGGGCGCCTCGGCGCGCTGCCCGTGCACCCCGACGCGGCCGCCGCGCTGCCCGGCCTGGCGCGGCTCGGGGAGTTCGCGCTGGCCGGTTCGCTCGACCCGGACGACCTGGCGGCGCTGGCCGGCCGCCTCCCGGCCGCGCCGGCCCACGTCGTCGGCGCGGCGGTCGTCGGTGCCTATCCGCCGGAGCCCGACCTGCTGCTCGCCCTGCTGCACGAGATGGAACTCGACGAGGACGAGCTGCTGTTCGTCTCGGCGCGCTGCGAGCGCGAGCTGTTCACCGCCCAGGACCTCGGCATCGAGGCGGCGTTCATCGACCGGGCACGGCAAGGGGTTCCGGAGGACCTCGAGGTGCGCTGGCACGTCCCGTCGCTCGACGCGCTCTTCCGGCGGCTTTCGGGCCGCCGGCGACGGCGGCGCGCGCCGCGCCCGTGACCCGGCCCGGCGTTGCCCGGGCGCGGGCCGGGCGCTAGGATCCTCGCTCCGCCGCCCTGGCACCACGAAGGAGTCCCGTCGTGTCCGACGCAAGCGCCCGCACCGAGAAGGTCGTGATCCTCGGCTCGGGCCCCGCAGGCCTGACCGCCGCGATCTACACCGCCCGCGCCAACCTCGAGCCGATCGTGTTCGAGGGACTCCAGCCGGGCGGCCAGCTCACGATCACGACCGACGTCGAGAACTACCCCGGCTTTCCCGACGGCGTGCAGGGCCCCGAGATGATGGAGCTGTTCCGGCGCCAGGCGGCGCGCTTCGGCGCGCGGATCGAACAGAAGAGCGCCAGCCGCGTCGACCTTTCGCGACGGCCGTTCGCGATCGACTTCGACGACGGAACGAAGGTCGAGGCGGCCGCGCTGATCATCGCCACCGGCGCCTCGGCGCGACACCTCGGGCTGGAGTCGGAACAGCGGCTGCTCGGCCGCGGCGTGTCGATGTGCGCGACCTGTGACGGGTTCTTCTTTCGTGACCAGGACATCTTCATCGTCGGCGGCGGCGACACCGCCCTCGAGGAGGCGTTGTTCCTGACGCGCTTCGGCCGCTCGGTGACGGTCGTCCACCGCCGCGACGAGCTGCGCGCCTCGAAGGTCCTCCAGCAGCGCGCGTTCGACAACCCGAAGATCCGCTTCGCATGGAACAGCGTCGTCGACGAGATCCTCGGTGGCGAGAAGGTCGAGGGGGTCCGGCTGCGCGACGTCCGGACCGGCGAGCTGACCGAGCACGCCTGCGCGGCGGTGTTCGTCGCCATCGGTCACACGCCGAACACGAAGCTGTTCGAAGGCCAGCTCGAGCTGAACGACGCCGGCTACATCGTCACGCGACCGGACAGCACGTACACCTCGGTCGAGGGGGTGTTCGCCTGCGGCGACGTCCAAGACTGGACCTACCGCCAGGCGGTGACCGCCGCCGGCAGTGGCTGCATGGCGGCGATCGACGCCGAGCGCTGGCTCGCCGAATCGCCGTAGCGGCGCCCCTTGGGGCGCCGATT
>JAJRXN010000342.1 GCA_024276295.1 Acidobacteriota bacterium | reverse complement strand
CGTCATCGGAAGCGTCCGCTTCGCGGGCGGAAGATGTCGTCCTGGTGCGCGGCTCGGCCGCCGGGGACGTCGGTGGCGCAGGGGCCGCCGGCTCGTCGTCGGCCTCGCCGGCCGGGGCGAGCGGACCGGCCGTGGCGAGCCTGGCCGCGGCCGCCCGGGCGGGCACCTCGCGTTCCGCGGAGGTCCGCGGTGCCGGCGCCTCGGCGGAGGGCGGGGGAGGCGTCGCCGGCGTGCGACCCGTCGCGGGCGGCGACACCGGTGCGATGCGGGCGGGCGCGTTCGCGGCGGGCGGGGAAGGGGAACCGTCGTCCTGCTCTTCGTGACGATCCGCCGCCGCCGGGGGCGGTGCGCGGAGCGTCGCGCAGCCGGCCGACGCCACCAGCGTGAGCGCGAGCGCGGCGAGGGCGGACCGCCGGAGCATCGGATCAGCCGGCGATCTTCGCCGCGGCGGTGTCGAAGACGATCTCGGGGATCACCTGTCCCTGCGAGTCGAGCGCCGCTGGGTCGGCGGTCGGATTGCCCGGATCGGACGAGCCGCGGAACAGCAGGTTCGTCGACCCGCGGGCGGTGACGGCGAAGAGCAGCCGCACGACGAGCCGCTGCTCGGCGCCGAAGCCGTTGCCCGGCCCGCCGCCGGTCTTGCTCACGCCGACGACGACGCGGTTGCCCTGCTGCGAGACGAGCACGCTCGAGCCCTGGCCGGCGAGGAGCTCGAGGGCGTTGCCGAACTGGGCCGAGCCGGAGATGTAGCGTGCGACCGTGGTGTCGGACAGCTCGATGTCGAAGGCGAACGAGTAGATGTCGCTGCTGGCCGTCGGACCGTCGAGGACGACGTCGACCTGCACGGTGTCGTTGTCGAGCGCGCGACCGGCGAGCCGCACCAGCTTGGGCGCCGCCGGCGTGCCGCTCGCCACGAACCCGGCGACGATCGGTTCGTTGCCGTCGCCGCCCCCTCCTCCGCAGCCGAGCGGGGCGAGCGTCAGCGCCAGCGTGGCGAGAATCGGCAGCGGCCGCGTTCCAGCGCTCACGGTGCTCTCCTTCCGAACGAGGCGCCCATGATCGCGAGATCGTCCCCGTCCACGAGGCAGTCCTGGTTCAGGTCGGTCGCGGCATCGTAGCGCGGCTCGCCGCAGCCCGCTCCGAACGCCCGCGAGAGGGTCGCCAGATCGAAGCCGTCGACGCGCCCCGAGCCGTTGACGTCCGAGACGGTCGCGCCGTCGACGCAGCCGTCGGCCGGCTCGACGACGCCATCGCAGTCGTCGTCGGTGCCGTTGCCGCAGATCTCGGGCGAATCGCCGCTGGCGTCGGTGCAGCTCAGCACGCCGCCGCTGCAGGTGCCGGTCCCCTCGCCGCAGCCGTCGGCGTCCGGGCCGTCGCACGGACCGGTGACCTGCGGATCCTCGCTGCCGTCCGCCGAGGAGGCGTCGCAGTCGTCGTCGATCCCGTTGCAGACGTCGAGGGCGCCCGGATTGATGTCGGGGTCGGTGTCGTCGCAGTCGTCCGGCCCCGGGCCCTGCGGGCAGTCGGCGATGTTCGGAGCGCCCCAGCCGTCGCCGTCGCCGTCGCGGCAGGTCGTCCCGTCGTCCCACGTCGCGGTGACGACCGGCGGCTCGCGCTCGAGCCGGGCCAGCGACTCGCCGGTGGCGGCGGGATCGTCGCCGGCCGGCGGTGGGCCGAGCGGGTGGATCGCATCGAGGCTGACCAGCGGCTGGTAGTACGTGCCGATCTCGGTGTCGGGGTTCCCCTGGCAGCCCGGATCGCTCGGCGTCGGACCGTTGAGACAGATGCTCTCGGAAACGCCGGTGCAGAACGCGCGGCAGGTCTCCGGCGGCGTGCGCAGGTCGAACCTGAAGCCGATGTTGCCGAGACTGCCTTCGTCCTCCTCCTCGCCGGGGTTCTCGTTGAGCGCGCGGCCGCCGCCGTGGTGGTCGGCGTAGAACTGCTCGAACCCCTTGTAGCCCTGGTCGCGGTACTGGGGGTCGCGGGTGTAGTGCGTGACGTCGTCGATCAGCGGCTTCGAGTAGACGAACACCCGCGGCTTGCCCGGCGCGGTCAGCAGCGACCAGGTGTCGACGCCGGGAGCGCGCAGGTCGTCGCGCGCGACGCAGGCACCGTCGAACTTGCCCGGGACGGTCGAGCAGCCGGTGGTCAGGTCGCCGTCGACCGGATCGGCGGGCGGAGGGCCGGTGCTGCGCGAGTTCTGCCGGTAGAGCGTGTAGACGCCCTTCGTCGCCGACGCCCAGTCCCACAGCCGGGCGATCCCGGTCATCGGGTGCACGCGCAGGCGGGATTCGACCGTGATGTAGCGCGGATAGACCATCGTGTAGAGCGTCGTCGTCACGCCGCTCTTGGCGCCGAGCACGCCGCGCACGTAGCGCACCGGGCCGATCTTCTCGCCGGGGCGCGGGATGCCGTCGTCCTCGTCGACGAACGCGCTGCGGCAGCCCCAGTAGTCGTCGTCGACCGCGCCGCCGACCTCCTGCTCGTGCCCCTCCCAGCGGTCGAGCACGTCGCGCGGATCCTCGGCGGTGAACGAGCCGAGCGCCGCGCCGCATCCGTCGGTCGGCGCGGACTTGAGCACCAGGTCGTCGAGGCTCCAGCGCGTGGCCCAGTAGAGGCAGAAGCCCTCGGTCTCGAGCGTCGTGTACTGGTTGTCGGCGGCGGTGCAACCGGGAGGCGGCGCGTCGCCGAGCAGTCGTCCGGTCTGGGTGTCGACGGTCAGCGCGTAACCGGAGGGCTCGGGGACGGTCGTCGCGGCATAGAGGTAGACGTAGCCGATCTCGGCCGGACTGGCACCGTCGTCGCGGATCTCGATCTCGTAGAACTCGGGACCCGAGCCGGGTGGGTCTGCGGCACCCGCGGGGCGCTTCTCGCCGGCCTCGCG
>JAJRXN010000341.1 GCA_024276295.1 Acidobacteriota bacterium | reverse complement strand
CGCCGCGGTCGGAAACAGCGTCAGCACCCACGGCTTGAGCAGCCGGATGTTGCGGATCGGATCGTCGACGCGCGCGATGGCGGCCGCGGTCTGCTCCGGCAGTCCGGCGAACAGCTCGGGGGACTCCGCGCCGAGCACCTCAATGTACTTCGTCATCGCCTCGTGGCGCTGGCGCTGCCAGGCCGGCACGCGCTCGATCTGCTCCGGCGTTCCGTGCCGCGCCATCGACGCGCTCCAGGCCCGCCCGCGATCGTTGTTCGGCGGCACGAGATTGACGTCTGCGATCCCGCCCGCGGCGAACACCTTGTCCTCGAGAACCGAGATCAGCGGCCAGGTGACGTGCTCGCCCTTGATCATCACGACGTCGTCCGGCCCGATCCCCTCGAGGCTGTACTCGAGCAGGTAGTCGGCCCAGCGCTCCAGCTTGTCCCTGTCGATCGTCACGCTCATCGGCCGGCTCCTCGCAGAAGCGCGATTATGCCCCATCGCCGTCCGGAGACCGACCGCGGGGCCGTCGGACGCCGATCAGAAGCGCAGCAGCACCGCACCCCAGGTGAAGCCGGCCCCGAACGCCACCAGCAGCACGAGATCGCCCGGATGGAGCTTGCCTTCCCGCCGCGCCTCGTCGAGACAGAGCGGGATGCTCGCCGCGGTCGTGTTGCCGTAGCGCTGGATGTTGTTGTGGACCTTCTCCGGCGGGATCCCCAGCGCCTGCTGCACGAGTTCGTTGATCCGCAGGTTGGCCTGGTGGCAGACCAGCAGATCGATGTCCTCGACGCCGCAGCCGTGCGCCGCGAGCGCCTCGCGCGCGACCTCGGGCATCCGGGTCACAGCGTGCTTGAACACCTTGCGACCGTTCATCCGGGGGTACAGTCGGCCCTGCTCGAGGTCCTCGACGGACAGCGGCGGACGGCGCGCGGCGCACATCCCGTCGAGCCACAGGTCCTTGGCGAAACGGCCGTCCGCGTAGAGATGCGCGGAGAGCAGCCGGCGTGCCGGATCGTCGGTCGCCGCGACGACGGCGGCACCGGCCCCGTCGCCGAAGAGCACCGTCACGTCGCGGCCGCGCGTGCTGCGATCGAGCCCCGTGGAGTGCACTTCGGCCCCGACGAGCAGGACGCGCTCGGCCATCCCGGTCCGGATGTAGGCATCCGCCGTGGCCAGGCCGTAGACGAAGCCCGTGCACTGCTGGCGGATGTCGAGCACGGGACGCGGACCGAGCCCGAGCTTCTGCTGCAGGAACACCCCGGTGCCGGGAAACTGATGATCCGGCGAGAGCGTGGCAAAGATGATCATGTCGACATCGCCGACGTCCAGTCCGGCGTCGTCGAGGGCACGCCGCGCAGCCTCGACGCCGAGATCGGACGAGCCGATCCGCGCGCCCTCGTCGACCCAGCGTCGCTCGTGGATTCCGGTCCGCTCGACGATCCACTCGTCGGAGGTGTCCATCCACTCGCCGAGATCGTGGTTGGTCACCACGCGGTCCGGCACGTAGCTCCCGAGACCGACGATCCTGCTGAACCGCTCCGCCATCGCCGTGCCGTTCCTCGCCCGCTTCGACCGGACCGCCACGCGGTGGCGCAGCCGCGATCCGGCGACGGAGGTTCATTCTGACACGCCTATGGCGCCGTCGTCAGACGACGTGGCGCGCGGGCCGCGTTCCCGTTTCGAAGCAGGCGCGATGCCGACTACGCGATCACCGCGGGGACCAGCTCGACGCGTGCGAGGACCGGCAGATG
>JAJRXN010000340.1 GCA_024276295.1 Acidobacteriota bacterium | reverse complement strand
GCCGAGGTCGAGCGGCGCCTCCTTGAAGAACGGGACGGTCAGCATCGTGGAAAAGCCGCTGCGCCAGAGCAGGAAGCCGATCGCCGACGCCAGGATCACCTGCGCGGTCAGCTTGCCGCGCGCGCTCAGGCCGCGGCTGTCACGCCGCCGGACCTTGAGCAGGTCGTCCCACAGGCCGATCAGTCCGAAGCCGGCGGTGGCGGCGACGACGAACCAGACGAAGCGCTGGCCGAGATCGACCCACAGCACGACCGGAACCAGTACCGAGGCGAGGATCAGCACGCCGCCCATCGTCGGCGTGCCCTGCTTCGAGAGGTGCGATTCCGGACCGTCCGCGCGGACCTGCTGGCCGAGCTGCCGGCGGCGGAGGAAGCGGATGATCGACGGGCCGAGCAGGAAGCTGATCAGCACCGCCGAGACCGCCGCCAGCGCCGAACGGAACGTGATGTAGCCGAAGACGTTGAACGGGAAGTAGAACTCGCGCAGCCCGAACAGGAAGTGGTAGAGCATCAGCAGGCCTCCCTGCCGCCGTGGGAGTCGATCAGGCTGCTGACCACCAGGTCGAGGCCCACTCCGCGCGAGCCCTTGACGAGCACCAGGTCGCCGGGAGCGATGCCGCGGGTGATCGGCTCGATCGCCTGCCGGGCGTCCTGGTGTTCGTGCGCCGCGGGGATGCCGGCGTCGCGGGCTCCCCGGGCCAGATCGCCGGCGTGCGCGCCGACGGCGTGGAGGACGGCGAATCCCTGCCGCGCGACGTGCGCACCCGTTTCGCGATGCAGTTCGGCGGCACGGTCCCCCAGTTCGAGCATGTCGCCGAGCACGGCGACGAGCCGGCGCTCCTCGCGCTCCCTGCCGAGCACCTCGACGACCGTTCGCACCGCGCTCGGATTGGCGTTGTAGCTCTCGTCGACCAGGACGACGTCACCCGGCAGGTGCACCGTCCGGCCGCGCCCGCGCATCGGTTCGACCGCGGCGAGCATCGGCGCCACCTGCCCCGGATCGAGCCCGGGCGTCCGGGCGACCGCCAGCGCGGCGAGAGCGTTCTCCGCGGCGTGGCGCCCCCAGAGCCGGAGGGGGATCGTCAGCTCGCCGAGCGCCAGCAGCGTGCCGGAAAGCGGTGACGTCGCCACGAGCGTGCCGCGCACGTCGGCACGGGCATCATCGAGGCCGAACCAGATCGACCTGATTCCGGCGGGAACCAGCGGTTCGAGCAGCCGGCGCGCCGCCGCCGGGAGGATCGCGGGGGCACCGGGCGGCAGCGCGGCGAGCAGCTCGGCCTTGGCGCGCGCGATTCCCTCGACGCCGTCGGGAAAGAACCCGATGTGCGCCGTCCCGATGCTGGTGATCACGCCGATCTCGGGCTCCGCGATCGCGGCGAGCTGCGCGATCTCACCCGGCGCGTTCATCGCCAGTTCGAGCACGGCGATCTCGGTGTCGTCCGGCAGACCGAGGATCGACAGCGGAAGGCCCCACTGGTTGTTCAGGTTGCCGGGGGAGGCGGCGGTGCGGCAGCTCGCGGCCAGTGCCGCTGCGATCAGCGTGCGGGTCGTCGTCTTGCCGGCGCTGCCGGTGACGCCGACGATGCGCAGGCCGCGCGCCCGCCGCTCGCTGCGCGCGAGGCGTCCGAGAGCCGCAGTCGTGTCGTCGACCAGGATCAGTACCGCGTCCTCCGGCAGTTCGATCGGCCTGGCGGCGACGACGGCGGCCGCTCCCGCCCGCACCGCGTCGGCGGCGAAGGCGTGACCGTCGAGCCGCGCGCCTTCGATGGCGAAGAACACCGCCCGGTCATCGACGCGCCGCGAGTCGATCGTCACGCTGCGCACCGTCGTCTCCGGTCGGCCGCTGGCGATCCGCCCGCCGACGGCCTCGGCGATCCCGGCTGCCGTGCGGCGCATCACGACACCTCCCGCGCGCGTCGCAGGGCACAGCGCAGCAGTTCGCGATCCTCCGACGGCAGCAGCACCGCCCCGATCTGCTGGGTCGACTCGTGGCCCTTGCCGAGCACCAGCACGATGTCGCCCGGCGCCGCGGCCTCGACCGCCGCACCGATCGCGGCGTCGCGCGCGGCGATCCGCTCGACGGCCGCGCCGGCCTCGCGGGCCCCGGCGACGAGCGGCGCGGCGATCGCCTCGGGGTCCTCGTCGCGCGGGTTGTCGTCGGTGACGATCACCAGGTCCGCGTGGCGCCCCGCGGCCCGTCCCATCGGCCGGCGCTTGCCGGCATCGCGCTGGCCTCCCGCGCCGAGCACGACGATCACCCGCCCACCGCCGATCGAGCGCGCCAGGGCGGTGACCCGCTCGACGGCATCCGGCGTGTGCGCGTAGTCGACGATCGCGGCGAAGGGCTGCCCCTCGTCGACCGGTTCCCAGCGCCCCGGAATCCGGTCCAGCGCCGTCGCCCCTGCGGCGGCGGAGCATGGATCCGCGCCGAGCGCCGCGGCGGTGGCGACCGCCGTGGCGATGTTGAGCGCGTCCCACGGCGCGGGACGCGGCGAGTGGAGCTGCCGGTCGAAGCCGGGGCCGGTGAGACGGAACGCGGCGCCGGTGGCGGACGGCCGGTGGTCCGTCACGCGCCAGTCCGCCGTGTCGTCGGTCCCGACCGTGACGACGCGCGCCGGGGCGGCATCCCCGGCGAACCGCTCGCAACCCCGTGCACTGCGGACCAGCACGGCGAAGGCGTCGGCGTCGAGTCCGCGGAACAGCTCCCGCTTGGCCTCGACGTAGCGTTCCTCGGTGCCGTGGTAGTCGAGGTGATCCCGGCCGATCGAGGTCAGCACCGCCCCGCGGAAGCGCATTCCGTGCACGCGGCGCTCCGCCAGGGCGACGGACGAGACCTCGATCGCGGCCGCCCGGGCGCCGCGGTCGGCCGCCTCGGCGAGGAACGCCCAGAGTTCCGGGGCTTCGGGCGTCGTCAGGGTCGCCGGAAGCCGCGACTCGCCGAACGCCCGGCCGAGCGTCCCGGCGACCGCGGTCGGCACGCCGGCCCGGTCGAGCGCGGCGCGGATCAGCGCCACGGTCGAGGTCTTGCCGTCGGTCCCGGTCACGCCGATCACGTCGAGCCGCTCGTCCGGCGCCCCGAAAAAGCGCCGCGCCATCGCCGCCAGAGCGGCCCGCGGATCGTCGGCGACGACCAGCGCGGCGCCGGGCGGAATCCCGATCTCCGTTCCGGCCAGCACGGCGACCGCGCCGCGGCCCACGGCGTCGGCGGCAAAGCGTCCGCCGTCGGTCCGCCGGCCCGGCAGCGCGGCGAACAGGAACCCCGGCTCGACCCGGCGCGAGTCGAGGCACAGGCCGCGAATGACCGTCGCGGCGTCGCCCCGGACCACGCGAGTTCCCGGCGCCGCCTCGAGCAGTGCGTGCAGCGTGCTCATGGCGTGCTCCGGTCGGCGATCCGGTGCGGTGCCGGCGATCCGTCACGCACCAGGGTCGGGGCATCGACGCGCAGCAGCCGCAGCGTTTCCCCCATCACCTCGGCGAAGATCGGCGCGGCCACCGTGCCGCCGCCCTCGTGCTCCCGGCGCGGGACGAGCAGCGAGATCACGATCACGGCGCGCGGATCCTCCGCCGGTGCGAAGCCGGCGAACGTCGCGTGCAGCCGGTCGCGGTCGTAGGCGCCGCGGGTCCTATCGTGGTACCAGGCCGTGCCGGTCTTGCCGGCGACGCGGAAGCCGGGGATCCGGGCCCGCGACCCGGTGCCGTGCGGGCCCTCGACGACCTCGACCAGCCAGCGGCGCAGCAGCGCGCTGGTCGTCTCGGACAGCACGCGCTGCGCGGCAGGCCGGTCGACCGGGGACCACGCGCCGCGTTCGCGCTCGACCGCCCGCGCCAGATGGGGGACCACGCGCAGGCCGCCGTTGGCGATCGCCGCGTAGGCGGTCGCGATCTGCAGTGGCGTGACCGAGAGCGAGTAGCCGAAGGCGTTGGAGTCGCGGTCGATCGCCGCGACCCGGCCCGGGCTCGGGAGCCTTCCGGGGGACTCGCCCTGGAGTTCGATCCCCGTCTTCCGGCCGAGACCGAGGGCGGTCAGCCGGCCGTAGAACACGTCGTCCGGCAGGACGCGGGCGAACTTCGTGATCCCGATGTTGCTCGACACCTCGAGCACCTCGGGCAGCGTCAGCGCGCCCCAGCCGCGTACGTCGTGGATCGTCCGTCCCCGCGTGCGCCACGCGCCCCGCTCGCAGTCGACGGTCCGGCCCGGCGCGTAGAACCCGCCCTCGACCAGCGCGGCGGCGATCAGCGGCTTGATCACCGAGCCCGGTTCGAACTCGGCGCGCACCGGCCGGTTGAGCAGCGCCTCGGGCGAGGCCTTCCAGTAGCGGTTGGGATCGAACGTCGGGCGCGAGGCGAGTGCCAGGATCTCGCCGGTGCGCGGTTCGAGCACGATGCCCAGGCCGCTGCTCGCCGCATGGCGTTTCATGCCGTCGTCGAGCGCGCGTTCGAGCACCCGCTGGATCCGGACGTCGAGGGTCAGCATCAGCGAGGCCGGCGCGCCGGCGACCCTCTCTCCGTCGAGGACCGCCACTCGCTGGTTCATCGCGTCGCGGACCAGGACGATGCGCCGCGACGGGGACCGCAGCAGTTCGTTGAACGACAGCTCGATGCCTTCGAGGGCGCCCGGGTCGCGCGTGACGAAGCCGAGCGTCTGCGCGGCGAGGGTGCCGAGCGGATACTCCCGCCGGTACGCCGGCTCCCAGTGCACGGCGCCGCGGGGCACGAGGCCGCGATCGACGAGCCTGGTGACCGCCGCGACGCAGGCCGCATCGCACTGCCGGCGCACGATGCGCCAGGCGCGCTTGCGGTGCGGAAGCAGGTCGCACTCGCAGCGCGAGGCGCGGGCGACGGCCCGGAGTCCTTCGCGGGAGATCATCCGCGGGACGACCGCCAGCACGCGGACCGGCGTGCTGATCGCCAGCAGCCGGCCCTGGCGGTCGACGATGTCGCCGCGCGGTCCGGGAATCTCCTCGACCGACTCCGCCTGGGCCTTCGCCATCCTGGACAGCGGTCCGTGCTCGATCACCTGGAGCCGCACGAGCCGGAAGGCGACGGCCGCGCCGACGAGCATCAGCGCCACGAGCAGCACCCGGCTCCGCATGCCGGGAGACGGGCCGGCGGCGCGCGGCATGGCGGCGGGCGGGATCATCGCCCGGGCTCCCGGCGCGGTCCGGCCGCTTCGCGGCGCAGCACCACCGGCCGCGCGTCCTCGACGCCCGGCGGGATCAGCCCGAGGCGGCGGGCCTCCCTGCGCAGGCGCCCGGGATCGGTCAGCGTCGCCAGGCGGGCCCGCAGCAGCCGCTGCGCTTCCTGCTCGTGCCGGATCTCGGCCTCGACGCGCCGGCACTCGTACTGCCATGCCCGACCGGGAACCTGCCCCGCGACCTGGGCGATCAGCGGCAGCAGGACGAACGCGGCTCGCAGGGCGAGCCGCAGCAGCCCCCCCATCGCCGCGGGGTGACCGGAGACGACCGGCGGATGGCTGACGATCCCGCGCGGAAGACTCACAGGCGAATCCCCCATCGCAGGCGGGCGGAGCGTGCCCGGGGATTGGCGGCGATCTCCTCCCCGCTCGGGCGGACCGGCCGGCGCACGCCGAGATCGAGCCTGGGACGTTCGGGGGAGCGATCCGGATCGCCGGGGAAGCCGGGGCCGCCTGCCGCGAGCCGGCGGAACGTCCGCTTGACCAGCCGGTCCTCGAGACTGTGGAACGAGATCACCGCGATCCGCCCGCCAGGGCGCAGGAGGTCGAGCAGTCCCGTCAACGCTCGCTCGAGGCGGCCGATCTCGTCGTTGACGGCGATCCGGAGCGCCTGGAACGCCTGCGTCGCCGGGTCGACCCGCGAACGTCCCGGGCTCCGCGAGGGGAGGGTGCGCCGGACGATCTCGGCCAGGCGGGTCGTCGTGCGGATCGGCTCGCGCTGGCGCTCCTCGCAGATGACGCGGGCCAGCTTGCGCGCGCCCCGGATCTCGCCGAACTCGGCGAACAGCCGGGCCAGGTCCGGCATCGGCGTCCGGGCGAGAAGCTCCGCCGCGGTGCGGCCCGGCCGGTCGCGGTCGAAGCGCATGTCGAGGGGACCGTCGAGCCGGAAGGAGAACCCGCGCTCCGCGTCCGCGAGCTGGTGCGAACCGAGCCCGAGGTCGAGCAGGACGGCGTCGACGCTCTCGTGCCGGAGACGGTCCGAAGCATTCTCGTAGCCGTCGTGGACGAGCAATACCCGGGACCCGAAGCCGGCGAGCCGCCTGCCGGCCGCGGCGAGGGCCGAGATGTCCCGGTCGAAGCCGACGACCCGCCCGCCGGGAGCGCTCCGCTCGAGCCACGCGGCGGCATGGCCGCCGAGCCCGATCGTCCCGTCGAGCAGCGTCCGGTCAGGCCCCGGGGCCAGCGCCTCGAGGGTTTCCCGGAGCATGACCGGCAGGTGCTCTGGCGCCGGTCGGGTCATCCTCATCGCCGTCGGCATCAGATGCCGTACTTGTCGGCGAGCCGGGCCAGGCTCGCGCGATCCAGCTTCGGCGGGGTCGCCGCCAGGCGGTCGTGGTTCCAGACCTCGAGCAGCCGCTGCTTGCCGAAGATCGAGACCGCACCGTCGATCGCCAGTTCCCGCAGCAGCGAGCCGTGGATCCGCAGTCTCCCTTGGCCGTCGACCGCGATCTCCTGGCCCCAGTAGCTCAGGGTCAGCCGGAGCCGGTCGAGTTCCGGGTCGGCGCGGGGCAGCCGGTCGAGTGCCTGCTCGTATTCCTCCCAGACCGGCATCGGGTAGATCAGGATCCGTTCCCCGTCCTGGGAGGTCATGAACGTGCGCCGGTCGTCCCCGCAGAGCTGCAGGAACCCCGCCGCGAACTCGGAAGGGATCTTGAAGCGGCCTTTTTCGTCGACTTTTGCCGTAGCATGGCCGCGCAGCATGTTGGCTCCGCACACGCCGCCCGTCTCGACCCGTCGGGCATTCCGGGTCACGGGGGCGCGGGGTGAAAGTCAGGCAAAAGTCCGGCGGGGCGGCCGCTGCCACGAACACTGGAGGAGAGTAGAACCTGCTTTCCCGGCCTCCCACGGACTCCCACGGCTTCCCACGGCAGACTCTACGAACGCGCGAGACACCTGTCAAGAGCCGCGGGCGAGGAATTCGGTGTCCGCCTCGATCCGGGGGGAGGTGGTCGAACAGGAGGCGAAAATGGGGCTCGAACTGGGGCCGCGACAGCGGGCGACGGTCGCCGCGGCACTGACCACGCTCTCGGCGGTCGTGATCCTCTCGGTGATCGCCGCCGTGATCGTGCTCCTGGGGTTGTTCTTCCGCGCCTTCTCCCAGGTCTTTCTTCCGGTCGCGGTGGCCGGGATCGCCGCGCTCGTCGTCAAGCCCTACTACGAGTGGATCCTGCACTGGACCCGCCTGCCGCGGATCGTCGGGCTGGTCCTCGTGCTCCTCTCGCTGCTCGTGCCGCTCGGAGCGATCGTCTGGCTGTTCGGCGCGATCCTGGTCGACCAGCTCGCCGACCTGCTGCGACGGGTTCCCGAATGGTGGTCGGCCGTCCGGACCTGGAGCGTCGCCCACTGGCCGGACGTGGCGGAGTTCTTCCAGAGCCACCCGTGGGGAATCCGCCTGCGCGAGGCGTTCGCCGAGCAGCAGGCGAACCTGCTCACCGGCCTGCAGATCTTCGGCGGCCGCGCCCTGTCGTACGGCGCCGGTGCGCTGCGCGGGATCGTGACCCTGTTCGCCTGGGCGGTACTGCCGGTCTATTTCGCGTTCTTCCTGATGTCCAGCCCGGAGCGCTGGTTCGAGGGGCGGGTGATCCTGCCGTTCCTCAAGCCGGAAACCCGCGAGGACGTGATGTTCCTCGCGCGCGAGTTCGTCGGCATCATCGTCGCGTTCTTCCGCGGGCAGATCCTGATCGCGTTCCTGCAGGGTGTCCTGTTCGCGATCGGGTTCTCCGTCGTGGGACTGCACTACGGGCTGCTGCTCGGACTGCTGCTCGGGTTTCTCAACGTCATCCCGTATCTCGGCAGCATCATCGGTCTGGCCGCCGCGCTGCCGCTGGCATTCTTCCAGCCCGGCGGCGGCCTGCGGCTGCTCGTCGCGGTGATCGTCGTGTTCATCGTCGTGCAGATGATCGAGGGCTATCTGCTGACCCCGAAGATCATGGGCGACCGCACCGGTCTGCACCCGATGGTGATCATGATCGCGATCTTCTTCTGGGGAGCCGCGCTCGGCGGCATCCTCGGCATGATCCTGGCGATCCCGTTGACCGCGTTCCTCGTGGTCTCCTGGCGACTCTTGCGCGAGCGGTACATCACCGAGGTGGTGTGACCGCGGGCGTCAGTCGTCGCCGGGGGGCTGATGTTCGGGGCGCAGCAGGTCGAACACGGTCTTGACCGGGGCGAACGTCTCCTGCGGGACCTCGACGAAGACGGTGTTCCACCCGGCCATGGCGCCGTTCCAGAGCCCCGGCCACTCGAGGGCCAGCAGGTCGCGCCCGAGGTGGGACTTGCGCGAGACGAACGCCGTATCCGGATCGATCCAGTGCAGCAGGTCGTGCCGGGTGCCGTCCGGACGACGCAGGCCGCAGACGAGATCGACCGGATTGAAGTGCGTCGCCGCCGCCCGGATCGCCTGCTGGTCGGGGGCGGCGGGGTCGATCTGGGACGCCTCGACGATCTGGGGGCTGATGCGTCCGTCCCGGTCCTGGACCCAGAACGGACCGCCGCCCGGCTCGCCCTGATTGCGCACCACGCCGCAGACTCGGAGTGGCCGGGCCAGACGATCCCGCAGCGCGTCCAGCGCGGTGCCGGTGTCCGCCGGGACCGCGAGTCCGAACGTGCGCGTGACGAACTCCCGTGCCGACGCGATCGCGTCCCGCGGCGGATCGACGGCGGCGAGCTGGTCCGCGTGGTCGGCAAGCCGCTCTTCGATCTCGAGATGGAGCCCGGTGAGCAGCTTCTTCCACAGGTGGGTCGGGGCCCTGAGGTGATCCGGCACGACATTGTCGATGTTCTTGATCAGCACCAGGTCGGCGTCGAGCGCCGCCAGGTTGTGGATCAGCGCCCCGTGGCCGCCGGGTCGCAGGACCAGCCGCCCGGCGTCGTCCCGGAACGGCCGGCCGTCGAGGCCGGCCGCGATCGTGTCGGTCCGCGGCTCCTGTTCGGAGAACGAGATCTCGAAGGCGTTCCGGTCGCCGAAGCGGGCCACCGCGCGGCTGCGGGCACGCTCGAACTCCTCCCGATGGGCCGGGCTGACGGTGAAGTGGAGCCGGCAGCGACCGGTCTCGTCGCGGATCTGCTCGACGGCCTCCGCCAGGTGTTCGTCGAACGCCGTGCGTGCGCCGCCCGGATAGCGGTGAAACAGGATCAGTCCCTTGGGCATCGACGCGTACCCGAGTCCGCTTTCATCGAACAGCAGCTCGAGGACCTCATGGTCGCGCCCGGCCCTGGCGGCCTCGATCATCGCGCTGGTGGCGAACGGGAAGCGTTCGATCGCCTCCAGGAAGCGCAGCACGTCCGCCGCCACCGCGTCACCGGTGGCGGCACGCGATGCGAGCGTCCGTCGCGATGGGGGGCCGCCAGCCTCGTACTCGACCAGCAGCGTCCTGAACATGCGGGATGCCGCGCCGGAAGCCGGAACGAACTTCGTCAGCCGACCGCGGGCCGACGCGGCCCGGTGCCGCTCGAGCAGCTCGGGCCAGCGGTCCTCGGCGAGCACCACGATGCCGTCCCCGACGGTGCAGGGCCGGACGAGCCGGACGTGGCCAGGCGGGTGTCTGAGCAGCTCGAGCTGGCGCCGGGCCTCGTCGGGTGCAATGCCGTGGGCCGCGAGCTGGCGTTCATCCTCGGGCGTGAAGACCGCGCGATCGTCCGCCATCGTGCCTCCCCGGGGTGGAGGGACACCCCGCGGAGCGACGATAGCCCCCCGCGACGGGCTCGTACAGACCCGCCGCAGGACGGTGAAGGCGCCCGGTACTACTTGCCGAAGTCGACCGGCGGGCCGTCGCCGTTCCCTGTCGAGTAGCCGCCGGCATCGGGAGGCGGGATCGAACGCGTCGGCATCGGGTCGGGGCCGTTGGATCCGGAGTCCGGCTCGTCCTCGTCGTTCTCGAACCGGCTGCCGCCCTCGCCCTCGATCACGATGCCCCCCGAGGCGCTGTTGCCGCCCAGGTCGGACAGCCCCTGGGCTTCGGGGAAGAGGACCCGGGTGCAGATCGCCCGTCCGTCGGCGACATACACCAGCACCAGGCTCCCGCCGGTCCGCAGCAGATGCGGGCTGGACGCGTCGATCGTCGCCGGCGTGACCGGTGCCGGATCGGTCCACCTGCCACCGTCGAGAAGGGAGTAGACGATCCGGCCCGGGGCGCCATCGGCCCTCTGGCGCCAGGCCACGACCGGGCGGCCGTCGGCCAGGAACGCGATCGCCGGCTGATCGTCGAGCAGGCCGTTGCCCGGATCGAGCAGTTCGGCTCCGCTCCAGACGGAGCCGAACTGGCGGGCGACCGCGATGTCGGCCTCGAGTCCGCGCCGGTACGACCAGGCGGACCAGCGTGTTCCGCCGGCGTCGACGGCCATCGCGACGGGTCCGTCTTCACCGCGGTAGTCGAGCGGAGTCAGCCGGTCGGCGAGGCGCCGCTCCGGTGTTGCGCCGAAGGCGAGGGGCGCGCAGATCGCCAGTGCGATCGTCGCGCCTGCAAGACGCCGGAACCTGGCAGCGGAGTTCATGACCTACCCCCTTCTTCGATCAGACGGTCGAATTCGCGCACCTCCTGGTGCATTTCCTCGATGTGCGGTCTGAGATACTTGAGTCGACCGAAGGCGATGCGGGCCTCGGCGTCGCGCCGTTCGTCGAGTGCCATGCGCCACGAGTAGAACGCATTGATGAACAGGATGTCGGTGAACTGGACATCGCCGTTCGAGGCGATCGCGTTCGATTCCCTGAGATGGCGACGCGCCGTTTCCCGATCGCCGTGACGGGCGTGGACCTCGCCGAGCAGTGCCGCGGCCCGGGCCACGGTCCAGCGATGGCCCAGCTTGCGGGCCTCCTCGTGGGCCTCGGCCAGCAGCCGCTGTCCCTGGTCGAACTGCCCCCGGGCCGCGTAGAGCTGACCCAGATTGAGCTTGACCTTCAGCGCGCCGGGCGCGTCCTCGAGTTCGCGGTACCGTTCGAGGCAGGCGTGG
>JAJRXN010000339.1 GCA_024276295.1 Acidobacteriota bacterium | reverse complement strand
GGCCCTCGGCGCGCTGACCCGGGTCGAGGGTCCCCGGACCGTCACCGTCGCGGCGCTGCAGGCCTCGCTGCCTCGCGACGCGGACGGATGGGACAGGCTCGTGGCCTACCGGGAGCTGACGGCCGAGGCGGCCGCGGCCGGTGCGACGCTGGTCATCTGGCCGGAGTCGGCGGTCCCGTACCGCATCGGAACCCACGCCGGTTTCCGGGATCTCGTCGAACGGCTCGCGCGGCGGGAAGGCGTCGATCTGGTGATCAACTCGATCGGCCACGAGGAGCCCGATCGCTACTTCAACGAGGCGGTCCTGGTCCGGGCCGACCGTGGCGTCTCCGGAAGCTACCGCAAGCGGGAACTCGCGCCGTTCGGCGAGTACCTGCCGCTGCGGGTCCTCTTCGGCCGCATGCCGGCGCTCGCGGCCGAGGCAGGGGACTTCTCGCCGGGAACCGAGCCGGCGCTGCTCGAGGCGCGGTGCGGGCGGATCGGGGCGCTGGTCTGCTACGAGGCGGTCTTTCCGGGCCTGGTCGCCGAGCAGGCCGCGGACGGCGCCGAACTGCTCGTCAACCTGACCAACGACAGCTGGTTCGGCTGGACCGGTGGACCGGCACAGCACCTGGCCCATGCCCGGCTGCGCGCGGCCGAGACCGGGCTTCCGCTGGTCCGTGCGGCACACTCCGGCATCTCGACGATCATCTCCGGACGCGGAGAGGAACTGGCGCGGCTGGGCGTGGGCGAACGGGGAGTCCTGACGGCGACGGTGCGGATCGGCGGGCATGCGCCCGGAGCCCGGGCAGGCCGGATCATCACGGTGCTGTGTGCTACGCTCGCGTTCGTCGCGATCGTGACCGCCCTTGCGACCGGATGGACGGACCGCCGCCGCCGGTGCCGGCCACCGGACGAGGGGCCGCTCTCCGACGAAGGCGATGAGGAGCCCGACCGGAATGAAGGATGAACTTCTGGAACGCTGGAAGGCGCTGAACGCCAAGCTCGATCCGCTGCGGAGGCATCTTTGACACCGCGGCGGCGGAGCGCGAGATCGGTGAGATCGAGCAGCGCCTGACGGACGAGTCGGTCTGGTCGGATCCGAGGGCGGCTGCCGAGCTGACCCGCAGGCGGGCCGAACTGGTCGCCGTGCGGGATCGCGGGCAGGCGCTGCGGCGCGTGCTCGAAGATGCCGAGACGCTGCTCGAGCTGGAGAGCGAGGGGGAGTCGGGGCTCGACGACGACTTCGCGGCCGCCCTGGCCGAGGCGGAGCGTCGGGCCGAAGACCTCGAAGTCTCGATGATGCTCTCCGACGAGGAAGACCATCACAACGCGTACATCTCGATCCATCCCGGGGCGGGTGGCGTCGATGCCCAGGACTGGGCCGAGATGCTGCTGCGGATGTACCAGCGCTGGTCGGAGCGGACCGGTTTCCGCTGGGAACTGCAGGAACTGCTGCCGGGTGACGGTGCGGGCATCAAGAGCGCGACCGCACGGGTCGTCGGTCCGGACGCCTACGGCTGGGCCAAGGCCGAGCGCGGCGTGCACCGCCTGGTGCGCATCAGCCCGTTCGATGCCCAGGCCCGGCGCCATACCGCGTTCGCGTCGGTCGACGTGATTCCGGAGGTCGACGATTCGATCGAAATCGAGATCCTCGACAAGGACCTCAGGGTCGACACGTTCCGCAGTTCGGGGGCGGGCGGCCAGCACGTGAACGTGACCGACTCGGCGGTGCGGATCACCCACCTGCCGACCGGAATCGTCGTGAGCTGCCAGGACGAGCGCAGCCAGCATCGCAACCGGGACAAGGCGATGAAGATGCTCCGCTCGCGGCTCTACGAGCGGATCCTGCGCGAGCGCGAGGAGGCGCGGGCTGCCGCCGCGGGCGACAAGAAGCAGATCGACTTCGGCAGCCAGATCCGCTCCTACGTCCTCGCACCGTACCGGATGGTCAAGGACCACCGGACCGGCCTCGAGGTCGGCGACGTCGACCGGGTGCTCGACGGAGATCTCGAGCCGTTCATGAAGGCCTGGCTGCTGTCGCGTTCCGGAGACGGCTAGCCGCGTGCCTTGCCCCGGCTCCCGGGGATCCCTACATTCCCGCGAGGGGCCCGGAGTGCACGGAAGGGCTCCCTCGTGTCCGTTTCCGTACGGATTGTCCGGGTGACGGAGGCGTGCCGGGAGTCGCACGGCGTTCCGGGGAAGGCGACCTCCCGGACCGGCGGCGATGCCGCCATGGCCGGGCTCAGGCGAGGCCGGAGGCGGGCCGATAAGGAAGAGCGATGACGCCGGTAGACGAACACGACATCGAGATCCTCGAGATCGTCGGGATGGACGATGAGACGCCCAGCCGGCCGCAGCCGGACGGGCGCCGCGACGAGCCGCTGCGCCCCGCAGGCGTCGCGCGGACGGCCAGTGCGCGCGCAGCGATCCACGTCGGCCGCATCCGCGCCGCGGCCGGTCGTGACGCGACGCTGGCGGTGCTGCGGGACCTCCTCGAACCGCTCGACGCCCTCGAGGCCTGCGTGCGCAAGGACCAGGACGAGGAAGCCCTGCGCCAGGCGGTCCGCATGGCGTTGCGTGAGCTGTGGGACGTGTTCCGCAAACACGACCTCGAGCGGATCGAGGGGGGAGGGGTCGAGTTCGACCCGGCGATCCACGACGCGGTCGAGATCGTCACGACCGACCGCGTGCCGCAGGGCACGGTGCTCAAGGTGCTGCGCGTCGGCTACAAGCTCGGGGGAGAACTCGTGCGGCCGGCGATGGTGCGGGTCGCCGCGTCCGGCGGGAGCGGCGGGTCCAGGGGGAGGGAGGAGACGCGATGAGCAGGATCGTCGGCATCGATCTCGGCACGACCAACTCGGTCGTCAGCGTGATGGAGGGTGACGCCCCGGTCGTCATCCCGACCCGCGAGGGAAGCCACGTCGTTCCCTCCATCGTCGCGTTCTCGCGCCGGGGCGAGCGGCTCGTCGGCTCGCTGGCCAAGCGCCAGGCGGCGACCAATCCCGAAGGGACGTTCTTCGCCATCAAGCGGCTGATCGGACGCAAGAAGGACGAGTGCGACCAGCGGAACGTCACCGATCGCGTGCCCTATCGCATCGTCGCCTCGGCCAACGGAGACGCCCATGTCCAGGCCGGCGACCGCGTGATCAGTCCGCAGGAGATCTCCGGGGCGATCCTCGCCAACCTCAAGGAGATCGCCGAGGAGTATCTTCAGGAGCCGGTCGAGGATGCCGTGATCACCGTGCCGGCCTACTTCGACGACACGCAGCGCCAGGCGACGCGCGATGCGGGGCGGATCGCCGGGCTCAACGTGCTGCGGATCCTCAACGAGCCGACGGCGGCCTCCCTGGCCTACGGACTGATCGACGGCGACATCGAGGAGCGGGTGATCGCCGTCTACGACCTGGGCGGCGGGACGTTCGACGTCTCGATCCTGCGGCTGGCCGAGGGCGTGTTCGAGGTGCTGTCGACGTCGGGCGACACCTTCCTCGGCGGAGAGGACTTCGACCAGCGGATCATGGACTGGATGGCCGAACAGTTCATCGCCGACACCGGCATCGACCCCCGGTCGGACCGCCTCGCGCTCCAGCGACTCAAGGAGGCGGCCGAGAAGGCGAAGATCGAACTCAGCCGCGAGCCGCAGACGGAGATCCAGCTCCCGTTCCTCGCCAACACGGAGAAGGGACCGGCCCATTTCAGCCGGACGCTGACCCGCGACGTCTTCGAGGGGCTCGTCCGCGAACTGGTCGACCGGACGACGGCGCCCTGCGAGGAGGCGCTCAAGCTGGCCGGGCTCGACGCCAGCCAGATCTCGGACGTACTGCTCGTCGGCGGCCAGACGCGGACGCAGCTCGTCCAGCAGCGCGTGCGCGAGATCTTCGGTCGCGAGCCGAACCGCCGGGTCAACCCGGACGAGGTCGTCGCGCTCGGCGCCGCGATCCAGGCCGGAATCCTCTGCGGGGACGTCAAGGAGATCGTGCTGCTCGACGTCACGCCGCTCTCGCTGGGCGTCGAGATCAAGGGCGGCGGCTTCGTCAAGATGATCGAGCGCGGCGCGACGGTGCCGTGTCGCCGGACGCGGGTCTTTACGACGACGGCCGACAACCAGACGAAGGTCGAGGTCCACGTGCTCCAGGGAGAGCGCGAACTCGCCGCAGCGAACAAGAGCCTCGCGCGCTTCGAGCTGGTCGGCATCCCGCCCGCGCCGAAGGGAACGCCCCAGATCGAGGTCGCGTTCGACATCGACTCGAACGGGATCGTCTCGGTCTCGGCGCGCGACCTGGCGACCGGGCTCCAGCAGCAGGTCGTGGTCACGCCGACCTCGGGACTGACGCCCGAGGAGATCGAGCGCGCGATCGCCGAGGCCGAGGCGTACTCGGAAGAGGACCGGCGCCGGATCGCCGCCGCGCGCGCCAAGTCGAAGCTCCAGGGGCTGCTCGAGAGCAACGAGAAGACCTACCGGGAGTTCGCCGACCTGCTCTCCGCCGAGCAGCAGGACGAGATCAAGACCACGTTCGAGGCCTGCCGCGAGGCGCTCGCCGGAGAGGATCCCGAGACCCTCAACGCCGCCATCGAGCGGCTGGCCGACGTGGCCCGCGCGCTGACCGAGGTCGCCCTGTTCGATCCGAACAGCGCGAGCTGAGCCCGTTCATCCCGTGCGGTGAGCCGGGCCCTTCGGGGAGAGCGGCACGCGGGAGACGATCGGGCTACCATGCGGCGCCGTGACCGACAGGAACTACTACGAGATCCTCGGAGTCTCCCGGGACGCGAGCCCGGAGGAGATCAAGCGCGCCTACCGGCGCCGCGCGATGGATCTGCATCCGGACCGCAACCCCGACCGGCATGACGCCGAGGAGCGCTTCAAGGAGCTGTCCGAGGCGTACTCCGTGCTCAGCG
>JAJRXN010000338.1 GCA_024276295.1 Acidobacteriota bacterium | reverse complement strand
TTGGGCGAGACGTCCATGTAGTCGATCGTATCGCGATGCGCGAAAACGAACGTGCTCGCCCGGCGGGCCGTGACCATCTCGTTGACGAAGCGCCCCGTTTCATCGGTCAGCGCGTTCGCCTGCGCGATCGTCAGCTTGTCCTCTTCCCAGGCGGTGAGATAGAACGCGTACGGTTCGGCCTGCGGCTTCTTGCCCCCGGCGGGAACGGACTTCTCGAGCTTGCGGTACTCGTCGACGGTCATCACGTCGCCGACCTGCCGTCCCGTGTCCCCGGCGTAGGTCAACTGCACGTGGTCGAGGACGCGCCCCTTCTGCACCTTGCGGTACGGCGACTCGATGAAGCCGTAGTCGTTGATCCGCGCGTAGCAGGCCAGCGACGAGATCAGGCCGATGTTCGGACCTTCCGGGGTCTCGATCGGGCAGATGCGCCCGTAGTGCGTCGGGTGGACGTCACGCACCTCGAAACCCGCCCGCTCGCGCGACAGGCCGCCGGGCCCGAGCGCGGACAGGCGCCGCTTGTGGGTCACCTCCGACAGCGGGTTGGTCTGGTCCATGAACTGGCTGAGCTGGCTCGAGCCGAAGAACTCCTGGACCGCCGCCACGACCGGCTTGGCGTTGACCAGGTCGTGCGGCATCGCCGTAGTCATCTCCTGGTAGACCGACATCCGCTCCTTGATCGCGCGCTCCATGCGGATCAGACCGATGCGGAACTGATTTTCCAGCAGTTCACCGACCGACCGCACGCGCCGGCTCCCGAGATGGTCGATGTCGTCGAGCGGCAGCTCGCCCTGCGGGAGCTGCAGGAAGTAGCGGATCGCCGCATAGAAGTCGTCCGGGTGCAGAATCCGCTCGTCGAGCGGGCGGTTGAGCCCCAGCTTGGTGTTGAACTTCAGCCGCCCAACGCGGGAGAAGTCGTAGCGCTGCGGATCGAAGAACATCGCGTTGAACAGCTTGGTCGCCGCCTCGATCGTCGGAGGATCACCCGGCCGCAGCTTGCGGTAGATCTCGACCAGCGCCTCTTCGGGAGTCTTGACGGTGTCCTTGAGCAGGGTCCGGTGCAGCACCGCCCCGACCGGATCGGTCTCCGGGAAGAACACGATCAGCCGTTCGATTCCGGCCTCGCGCACCTGCTGGAGGATCTCCGGCGTGATCTCCTCGTTGACGTCGGCGAGGATCTCGCCGGTTTCCGGATGGACGATCGGCTCGAGCGCGATCGCCTTCTGGAACTCCTCGTCGGCAAGCGCGACGTACTGGATCCCGGCATCCTCGAGCCGGCGCAGATTCGCCTTCCGGATCTTGACCCCCTTGCGCAGGATCGTCTTGCCGTCGTCGTTCTTGACCTCCTCGAGCGCGGTGCGCAGCAGCAGGCCCGGACCGACGCTCCACAGCAGGCGGTCCTTCTCGACGAGCACTTCCGTCGGCGTGTAGAACTCCCGCAGCATCTCCTCGTCGGTCGTCAGGCCGAGGGCGCGCAGGAACACCGTCCCCGGAAACTTCCGCCGGCGGTCGATCCGCACGTTGAGGATCTGCTTCTGGTCGTACTCGAACTCGACCCAGGCGCCGCGATACGGAATGACCTTGGCCATGTAGGTCTGCCGGTCCGGCGAAGCCTGGAAGAACACGCCCGGCGAGCGGTGGAGCTGCGAGACGATCACGCGCTCGGTGCCATTGATCACGAACGTCCCATTGCCGGTCAGCATCGGGATCTCGCCGAAGTAGACCTCCTGCTCCTTGATGTCCCGGATGCTGCGTGCACCCGTCTCGGGATCCTTGTCGTACACCACGAGGTGCACCGTGACCTTGAGCGGGACGTTGAAGCTCATGCCCCGCGCCTGGCACTCCTCCATCGAGTACTTGAACTTCAGCCCGACCGGCTCGCCGCACTCCTCGCAGATCGGCGTCGTGTTGCGGGTCCGCTCACCGCAGGCCGGACACGAGACCTCGGGCAGCTTCGCATCGCGGACGATGAACGGCTGACCGCAGCACTCGCAGACGAGCCGCAGCTTGTCGATGCCCTGCAACGTGTCGCACTTGCAGGCCCAGGTGCCGATCGAGTAGTTGATGAACTCGAGGCTGCACGTGCCGCGGAAGTCCTCGATCGGGAAGATCGACTTGAAC
>JAJRXN010000337.1 GCA_024276295.1 Acidobacteriota bacterium | reverse complement strand
GGTCCAGAACCGCCACAGGTAGTGGCGCGCCTTTTCCGGGGGACTCGGAGCGGCGATCGG
This sequence comes from Acidobacteriota bacterium, assembly GCA_024276295.1. Taxonomy (GTDB): domain Bacteria; phylum Acidobacteriota; class Polarisedimenticolia; order J045; family J045; genus J065. The sequence continues at coordinate 5,288 of JAJRXN010000337.1, read as the reverse complement.
GATCACCTGGTAGCCCCGCGGGTCGAGCCGTGCGGTCAGGCGCTTGATGGCGCCCCCCTTGCCGGCCGCGTCCCAGCCCTCGAAGACGACGACCAGCGGCTGCCGCCGGCTGTAGCATTCGAACTCGAGCTTGCGCAGTCGTCGCTGGGCCGCGCGCAGCCGCTGCCGGTACTCGTCCGGATCGAGATGCAGGCTCCGGTCGATACGGGCGAGCAGCGAGTCCGACGGCAGTTCGAGCGGCCGCGGCAGCGTGTCGTGCTCGGAGATCGGCGGGAGGATCACGCCGGGCGGCGGTTGCTCGGGCAGCGGATCGAGGTCGGCCGGCGCGACGCCCCGGGCAACGAGGGCGCGCCGCAGATCGTCGGCGAACGACCGCAGCACCCGGAAGCGCCGGTGACGGGTGTCTTCCGCCTCGACCAGCGTCCACGGAGCGCGGTGGGTGTGCGTCCGGGCGAGCATCTCCTCGGCGATGGCGAGCCGCGCATCGTAGTGCTTGTGGCGCTTCCAGTTCTCCTCGGACACCCGCCAGCGCTGGGCGGCATCGCGGGCCCAGTCGTGCAGGCGGCGTTTCTGTTCCTTGCGGCTGACATGGAGCCAGAACTTGAGCAGCACGACGCCGTCGTCGACGAGCTGGCGCTCGAAATCGTCGACCTCGGCGAGGTGCTGTTCCCAGCGCGCCGGATCGAGCCGGCCGTCCGAGCGCTGGTTCCACAGCTCCTGGTACCACGAACGGTCGAACACGCCGATCTCGCCGCGCTCCGGGATCCGCCTCCAGAACCGGCGCAGCCACGGGTAGTACTGCTCGTCGTTGCGACCCGAGTCGGTCACGTAGACGCGCGTGCCGCGCGGGTCGAGCCGGTGGACCAGCCGTGCGATCGAGTCGCCACGTCCCGAGGCGTACCACCCCTCGAAGAGGACCAGTACCGGGATGCCGCGCTCGTAGACCAGCCTCTGCAGCGTCGGCAGCTCGCGATCGAGCCGCTCGGTCTCGGCGCGGAACGTCCGCTTGTCCATCTTCAGCGACAGGTCGAGCGTCTCGAACACGGACCACCTCCAGGACCGAGCATGGTCCTGCGGGCGTACCGGGGGCAAGCCGGACCAGAGTCTGCGCGCCGGCCCCGGGGCGCGCGGACTCAGCGACGGGGTGACCGCGGCGGCCGCTTCGGCACGACCGGTCCGTCGGACGCTCCCCACCCCCACGCCTCGAGCATCACGTGGAACACGTACGTCTGCTCGACCGTGCGCTGGAAGAGCTGCGCATGCGGCCCGACGGCGTAGATCGGCACGTCCTCGCCGCCGTGGGTCTCATGCGGGAGCGGGATCGCCGACTCCTGGCGGTAGTCGGGAGCCATGACGTGCTTCTGCTCGAGGTTCGGACGCTCGGCGAACCGCACCGGACCGGTCTGGTAGCCGAGGATCGTGTACGGCCTGCCGTGGCGGTCGGGCGACGGCGACCGTCGTGGTAGACCCCGGCCGTCATTGGACCGCACAAGCCCGAGGATCGGAGCGCCGCGCGTGGCGTACCCCGCGATCGTCAGCGGGTGGCCGTGATCGGCGGTGACGATGATCAGCGTCCGCTTCGGATCGACCAGCTCCCGCGCCCGCGCCACCGCCCGGGACAGCTCGATCGTGTCCGTCAGGGCGCGGTACGCGTTGGCGGCATGATGCGCATGGTCGATCCGGCCGGCCTCGACCATCAGGAAGAACCCGTCGGGATCGCGCGAGAGGATCCGGATCGCCGCCTCGGTCATCTCGGTCAGCGACGGCTCGCCGCGCGGATCGCGTTTCCTGTCGTGCTCGTACTGCAGATGCGAAGGCGCGAACAGTCCGAACAGCGCCCGCGTCGTCGCCGGGTCGACCGCACGGAACGCCTTCGCGTCGAAGACGACCGCGCCCCCGGTCCTCGACCGCCACGCCTCGAGCAGGTCGCGACCATCCGTCCGCAGCCTCGCGCAGCCCTCGGCGGCGGGCCCCTCCGTCCCGGCAGGAACGAACCAGCAGCGGCCGCCGCCGAGCACGACATCGATGCCGTCACCGTGGGGGTTCTCGACGAGCTGCCGCGCGATGTCGGCCATGCCGGCCTCGCGGGCGGCCGGGGGAAGATCGCCGTCGCGCTCCCACGCGCGCTCCGGCGTATGGGCGTAGAGCGCCGCGGGGGTCGCGTGCGTCACCCGCGTCGTCGTGACGATGCCGGTCGCCAGGCCGCGGTCCTCGGCCAGCTCGAGAATCGTCGGCAGGGCGTGCTCCGCGGTCCGGCTGAACTGCCGGCGCAGGAGCTGGCCGTCGACGGCGAGCATGCCGGCGCGCGTCTTCACGCCGGTCGCCAGCGCAGTCATCGTGCCGGCGGAGTCCGGCGTCTGCTGGTTCGTGTTGTACGTACGGGCCAGGGCGACGAACGGAAACCGCTCGAAGCTCAGTTCATGCTCTTCGCCGGGCCTTCCCTCGAGCTGGCCGGCGAGGATCCGCGCCGCGTCGACGGTCGTCATGCTCATGCCGTCGCCGACGAACAGGATCACGTTGCGCGCATGGCTCCAGTCGACCGAGCGCAGCGCGGCCATCGTCCGCGACAGCTCGCGTCGCCCCTCGGCGCGCCAGTGCGCGGGCGTCTCGCCGGCAAGGCCGGTGCCGGAAACGACGAGGGCGGCCAGCAGAACGACCGGAACGCGGCGGACCACGGGGAGCCTCCTTTCCCGGAGCATGCCCGCCGCGGCCCGGAGGGCATGACCGACGTCAGCGTCCCGCGAAGCGCAGGATCATCTCCGCCTGGCTCCTTCCGTCGAGTCCGGCCTGACGCACGACGCTCGCGCCATGGCCACTGCCGGGATAGCCGATCGAGCGGTACGGGTAGAGCGTATGCTCCCTCCCCTTCGACGAGCGGATCCAGCGGTACATCGTCGGCAGGGTGAATCCGGTGATTCCCATCGCCTCGTCTCCGAGGCGCGAGGGGAAGATCCGCTCGCGTTCCTCCTCGGGCAGGCTGTCGAACAGCTCGGCGCTGGCGACGTAGAACGCGCGCAGGTTGAGCCCCTGGCCCTGCAGCAACGGAAGCGCCTCCTGGACGAAGGCGTAGGTCACGTCGCTGCCCTGCAGCACGACGGTGGCGTCGACTGGGCGCTGCGGATCGGCCGGCAGCAGTTCGTAGAGGCCGGTCACGGCCGCCTCCGGCGGCGCGAGCCCGAGCGCGGACCGGTCGAGCACCGGCTCCGCGGGGCGGGTGACGAACGGCACGAGCACGGCGGGACGCCGGGCGAGACAGGCGCCGATCAGCGGCCAGACCTCCTGCGGCTCCCACGGCGTCGCGGTGATGGAGAATCCGCGCGGGAAGTTCTCCTGCAGCAGTTGCAGCGGCTGCGGGTCGGCATGGGTCGGACCGTCCTCGCCGGTCTTGAGCCCCGCGTGGGCGCAGATCAGGATGAACGTCTTGAACGGCTCTGAGACGACCTCCTGCCGCGACTGGCTGGCGATGCAGTGCAGGCGCGCGGAGATGTGCCCGAGCGGCGCGATGAACGCGCCGTACGACGAGGCGGCGGTCAGGTGGAACCCGCACGCCGTCACGCCGGTCAGCATGCCGCAGATCGCGTCCTCGCAGATCCCGCCGATCGACAGCAGGCGCGCTCCCGGGTTCTCCTCCGCATGGAAGAACCCGGCTGGAAAGCCCTCCGCCACCGACGTGGCCGACGTCGAGCCGAGCAGATCGGCGGCGGCGGCGAGCACGGCGCCGCCGCTGGCGCGGTTGTAGTGGCCGAGCGTCTTGCCCAGCGCCGCGCGCAGGGCGACCTTCGTGCCGGGCTCGAAGCGGACGTCCTCCGGCGGCGACGAGAGGTCTCCGGTGGCGATCTCCCACACCGCATCGAGGCGCGGGACGTCGGCACGCGGGCGGCGCCGGCGGGCGGCGTGCCGCTGGCGCGCCTCGGCGAGCCGCCCGGCGAAGAACGAGGCGAGCCCCGGCATGCGCGCCTCCTCGAACGCCGAACGGATCGTCTCCAGCGCGCCCCAGTAGCACTGTTCGACGACCTCGGGCTTCTTGCCCGCGCCGCACGGCGGATCGTCGCGATCGCAGCGCGGCAGATCGGCGTCGATCTTCTCGAGCAGCGGCGCGACGACGCGGTAGAACGCCTCGCTGCACAGGTCGTGCCCCCCGCCGTGGGACTTGCGGCCCTCGATACCGTACTTCCATCCCTTGACCGTGCGGTAGACGATCGCCGTCGGCTGCGCGTTGTCGATCGTCAGCGCGAACTGCTGCGCGGCGTGGATCTGCCGGAAGTCGAACCCGTCGGGAACGACGATCACGTTCCAGTCGTGCAGGTAGCACAGCTCGACCGGATCCCACTGGACGTAATCGCCGGGAACCTCGCCGTCGCGACAGACGCGATCCGAGTCGATCGACGCCTGGTTCCAGTCGACGTGCATCACGAGGTTCCGCAGCCCCATCGTCCCCGCCGCGGCGAGCGACTCGGCGACGCGGCCGGGGGTCAGGCCCCCCTCCCCCTCGATGACGTGGACCCGGGGGGCGTTCTCTCCGTAGGCGTCGAGCAGGCCCAGTGCCAGGCCGAACGACGACGCCACGCCAATGCCGGAGGCTCCGGTCGCCAGGCGGACGAACGGCGTCGCCGGCGTCGGGTGGCCGTCGAGCGCCTTGGAGCCGAACTCGGTGGCCAGCGGACCGAGATTGGTCGGATTGCGCCGGAAGCCGAGCAGATCCTCGAGCCGCAGCCGCAGGCGTGGATCGCCCGGCAGCAGCTCCGAGCCCGCCGCGCGCAGCACCTCGTCACGCAGGGCCCAGATCGCGTACAGCCCGAGCGCCTTGTGCCCCGCGGCGTAGGAGATCTGGTCCGCCCCGGCCGCCTCGGGATCGGAGACGTCGTAGTCCATCGCGTCGAACAGGATCGACTGGACGATCCGCCCGGACGAGACCGACCCGCCGGGATGGCCCGACTTCGGCACGTAGTTGAACATCAGCGCGCACAGCGAGCGGTAGACGAGGTCGAGATCCTCGTAGCGCGCCAGCGCCGCATCGTCGAGCGTCGCCCGGGGCCCCGTCCCTGCGGGAAGCTCGGTGACGTCCCAGATCCGTCCCCGGCGCGGTCCAAACGTGACGTTCATCGCGCGTCTCCTCGTCGCTTTCGGGCGACGCTGTCAACAGAGGTGCTCAGCTCGCTGGAAGAAGCGTTCGAATCCTTCGCGGTCGGCGGCCGCGGCGGCGATCCGCCGCACGCCTTCCGCCAGGTCGTCGTCCGCCGCGGCGATCGAGAGCCGCAGGAAGTGGCTGTCCTCGGCACCGATCTGCC
>JAJRXN010000336.1 GCA_024276295.1 Acidobacteriota bacterium | reverse complement strand
GGTCGAGGGTCTGGTGCGCGTCTCCGGCGACCGCCGGTTCGCGTTCGACGCGTACCGGCGGTTCATCGCGATGTACGGCGACGTCGTGCTCGAGATCGGCGCCGCCAGCAGGACCGACCACGACCCGTTCGACGAGCGGCTTGGCCGACTCAAGGACGAGCGCGGCGTGCAGCACGACTTCGAGCTGTCGGCCGAGGACCTCGAGCGGCTCGTCGCCGAGTACAAGGAACTCGTCGTCGAGCGGACCGGCGCGCCGTTTCCCGAGGATCCGTGGGAGCAGCTCTGGGGCGCCATCCGCGCGGTGTTCCGCTCGTGGCAGAACCCGCGCGCCCGCGAGTACCGCCGGATGTACCACATTCCCGACGAGTGGGGGACCGCGGTCAACGTCCAGGCGATGGTGTTCGGCAACCTCGGCGAGGACTGCGCCACCGGCGTCGCGTTCACGCGCGACCCGGCGACCGGCGAGAAGCGGATCTTCGGCGAGTTCCTGGTCAACGCCCAGGGCGAGGACGTCGTCGCCGGCATCCGGACGCCGCAGCCGATCAGCCTGGCCCAGGCCGGGGGCGACGCCGAGGCGCGGCCGCTCGAGGTCGTGATGCCCGAGTCGTACGCGCAGCTCGTCGAGATCGCCAACCGGCTCGAGCAGCACTACCACGACATGCAGGACGTCGAGTTCACGATCGAGCGCGGGCGGCTGTTCATGCTCCAGACGCGGGCCGGCAAACGCACCGGCCTCGCCGCGGTCGTGATCGCGACCGACATGGTCGACGAGGGGCTGATCGACGCGAAGGAGGCGATCCTGCGCATCGACGCCGAGGCGATGGAGCACCTGCTGGCGCCGATCTTCTCGCCGGACGAGCTGCGCGAGGCGGAGGCCTCGGGCCGGCTGCTGGCCCGCGGTCTGCCCGCCGGGCCGGGCGCGGCGACCGGCAAGGTCGTGTTCCACGCCGAGGACGCCAAGCGGCTGGCCGAGGCGGGGGAGGACGTGATCCTCGTCCGCAACGAGACCTCGCCGGAAGACGTCGGCGGCATGAAGGCGGCCCGCGGCGTCGTCACTGCGCGGGGCGGGATGACCAGCCACGCCGCGCTCGTCGCCCGCCAGATGGGCAAGCCGTGCGTCGTCGGCTGCGCGGCGCTGGAGATCGACTACCGCAAGGCCGAGATCCACGTCGGCGGCCGGACGGTCCGGGAGGGCGACCCGATCAGCATCGACGGCGTGACCGGCAGCGTGTTCTCCGGGACGATGACGCCGCACCCGTCCGAGGTCGTCGAGGCGCTCGTCGAGGGGACGCGTCCGCTCGAGTCGAGCGACATCGCCCGGCGCTACGCGCGGCTGCTGGACTGGGCCGACGAGTTCCGCCGGCTCGGCGTGCGGGCCAACGCCGATACGCCGGGACAGGCGGCCGAGGCGGTCGCGCTCGGGGCGCAGGGCATCGGCCTGTGCCGGACCGAGCACATGTTCTTCGAGGGCCAGCGCATCACGTCGGTGCGACGGATGATCCTCGCCGACGACGAGCCCGGCCGGCGTGCGGCGCTCGCCGAGCTGCTGCCGATGCAGCGCGAGGACTTCAAGGGGATCTTCCGGGCGATGGCCGGCAGGCCGGTGACGATCCGCACGCTCGACCCGCCGCTGCACGAGTTCCTGCCCCACGGTGCCGGCGAGGTCGAGGCGCTCGCACGCGAACTCGGCGTCTCGCGCGAGACGCTCGAGGCCAAGATCGAGGCGCTGGCCGAGGCCAACCCGATGCTCGGCCACCGCGGTTGCCGGCTCGGCAACACCTACCCCGAGATCACCGAGATGCAGGCGCGGGCGATCCTCGAGGCGGCCTGCGAGGTCGCCGCCGAAGGCGTCACCGTGCGGCCGGAGATCATGATCCCGCTCGTCGGGTTCCGGGAGGAACTCGCACGGCAGCGCGCCGTCGTCGAGCGGGTCGCGACCCAGGTGTTCTCGGAAAAGAAGCGGACCGTCGAGTACCTCGTCGGCACGATGATCGAGCTGCCACGCGCCGCGCTGACGGCTGACCGGATCGCCGAGGCGGCGGACTTCTTCTCGTACGGCACCAACGACCTGACGCAGACGACGATGGGCCTCTCGCGGGACGACGCCGGCAAGTTCCTGCCGTTCTACATCGAGACCGGCATCCTGCCGGCCGATCCGTTCCAGACGCTCGACCAGGACGGCGTCGGCCAGCTCCTCGACATCGGCGTGCGGAAGGGGCGGGCGACCCGGCCGGGGCTGAAGATCGGGATCTGCGGCGAGCACGGCGGCGATCCGCGCTCGATCGAGTTCGGCCACCGTGTCGGTCTCGACTACGTATCCTGCTCGCCGCGACGCCTGCCGGTGGCGCGGGTCGCGGCGGCTCAGGCCGCTCTGCGCGATTCGGAGTAGGATCCCCGGAGGCCTGCGACCGCCCGGGGACGCAGGCCTCCGCCTTTCCGGCGCGGACGGCGAGGAGGCAGGCGAGACCGCATGAAGAAGACCTTCGTACTCGACACCAACGTGCTGCTCCACGATCCGGAGAGCCTGTTCCGTTTCGGCGACAACGACGTCGTGCTTCCGATCACCGTGATCGAGGAGATCGACCGCTTCAAGAAGGAGCTGACCGAAGTCGGCCGCAACGCGCGGCAGATCTCGCGCTACCTCGACCGGTTGCGCGAGCAGGGACACCTGACCGAAGGCGTCGCCGTCGAGGGCGGCGGCATGCTGCGCATCGCGCTCGACGTCGGCGTCGCGTCGGAGTTCCCGCTGTCCGGGACGAGCGAGACTGCCGACATGCGGATCCTCGGCCTGGCCTGGCAGCTCTCTCGCGACCAGCCGCCGGTGGTGTTCGTCACCAAGGACACGAACCTGCGGATCAAGGCCGACGCGGTCGGCGTCCGCGCCGAGGACTACAAGGAAGCCGGGCTGCCGACGGTCGTGCCGAACGGCGACGCGAGCTGGGTCGAGCTGCAGGTTCCGCGCGAGATGCTCGACCAGCTCTTCAGCGACGGCCGCCTGCCGGTCGGCGAGGGCGACGACCTTCCGGCCGACCCGGGACCGAACGTCGGCGTGCTGCTGCGCGACCTCGGCGACGAGCAGCACACCGCGCTGGCACGCCGTGCGCCGGCCAGGGCCGAGCTGCTGCCGGTCGATCTGCCGCGTCACGTCGCGGGGATCAAGCCGCGCAATCTCGAACAGAAGTTCGCGCTGGCGATGCTGCTCGACCCCGAGGTGCCGCTGGTCTGCCTGACCGGCAAGGCCGGGACCGGCAAGACGCTGCTGGCACTCGCCGCCGGGCTGGCCCAGACGCTGGACCGGAAGGTCTACCGCCGGCTGCTCGTCGCGCGGCCGATCTTCCCGATGGGCCGCGATCTCGGCTACCTGCCGGGCGACGTTGACGAGAAGCTGCGCCCGTGGATGCAGCCGATCTTCGACAACCTGGAGATCCTGCTCGGCGATCTCGACGACGCCAACATGCCGGCGGCCGGCCACCCGGTCGACGAGCTGATCGACCGCGGGCTGCTGGAGATCGAGGCGCTGACGTACATCCGCGGCCGCTCGCTGCCGCGGCAGTTCCTGGTGGTCGACGAGGCGCAGAACCTGACCCCGCACGAGGTCAAGACCGTGATCACGCGGGCCGGCGAGGACGCCAAGCTCGTGCTGACCGGCGACCCGGACCAGATCGACAATCCGTACGTCGACGCGGCGTCCAACGGCCTGAGCTACGTCGCCGAGCGCCTGCGCGGCGAGCCGATGGCGGCGACGATCAAGCTGACCCGGGGCGAGCGCTCAGCCCTGGCGGAAATGGCCGCTGATCGGCTTTGACAGGGCCCCCGGCCGGTGCTAACTTCCGGCGCCTTTGGAGGAGCGGCCGGGTGCGGCGGCCGGAGAGCCGATGAGAAAGAGGGAACTCGAGAAGTTCCGCAAGCTGCTCGAAGAAAAGCGCGACCAGCTGCTGGCCAAGTCGGCCCGGGCGCGCGACGAGCACCTTGCGACCCTCAGCGAGGGGGGTGAGTACTACGTCGACGACGCGGTCTCGTCCTACACCCGCGAGTTCCTGCTCTCGCTGACCGACCTCGACCGCCGGACGCTCAACCTCGTGCTCGAGGCGCTCGAGCGGATCGAGGACCGTTCCTACGGCGAATGCCTCAACTGCGGCGAGAAGATCGCGCCCAAGCGGCTCGAGGCGGTGCCGTGGGCCCGCTACGACGTCGAGTGTCAGGAGATGATCGAGCGCGAGGAGATGGCCGATCTCCCACTGCGCGACTTCGCGCGGGACATCGAGAAGGAAGAACTCGCCGCGGCGCTGGCCGAGGAATCCGACGACGAGGAGGAGTCCGGCGAGGGGGCCGAGACGGACGGAGACCTCGACGAAGAGGGCGAGGACGCGGAACCCGCCGACGAGGACACCGGGTTCGTCCTCGACGACGACGAGAGCTGAGCTGACGCGAGATGGGCAAAGCCGAGCGTCCCTTCCTCTCCGGGGAGGAGCGCCGGCGTGCCCCGAAGTCCGGGCGCCGCTGGATCTTCGCGGCGCTCGCCCTCCTGGCGATCGTCCTGCTCGCCGGCGGTGTGGCGCTGGTCTCGAGCCCGTGGTTCGGCCGGCAGGTCGCCTCCCGGCTCGCCGCGCGGATCGCCGCGACCGGCGAGGCGCGCCTGGCGCTCGAGGGGCTCAGGCTCTCTCCGCTTTCCGGCCGGATCCGGAGCGGGCCGCTGCGGCTCGAAGGGCCGCCGCCGGTCGAGCTGTTCGAGGCCGACGGCCTGCGCCTGCGGGTCTCCCGCGCGGCGCTGCTGCGCGGGCGGATCCGCGTGCTCGAAGTCGCGCTCGACCGGCCGCGGCTGCGTCTCACCGACCCGATCGGGAATCGCGGGCCGGCGGCCGCCGCCGGCGCCGGGCTCGGCCGGGTCGTCGATCTCTTCGCTGATCTCGAACGGCTGACGATCCGCAGCGGGACGTTCGCTCTCGGCGAGCGGCGCGTGCCGTTCTCGCTCGATGCGCGGGACATCGTCGTCGAGACCGGAAGCGCCGACGGCGTGCGCGTCGCGGGCACGCTCGACGTCGGGCAGGCGCTGTTCGAGATCGCCGGAAGGCCGGCGGCGCGGTCCGGGCCGGTGCGGGCGCGCTGGCGCTGGGACGGGCGGACGCTAGCCGTCGACGGGATCCGCATCGACGCCGACGTCCTCGCCTTCGAGGGGGAGGCGCGGGTCGATCTCGACGGCGCACGCCCGCGGCTCGACGCGCAACTCGCCGGGGCGGTCGATCTAGGCTGGGCGGCTCCCGCCGACCTGCCGTGGCCCGTGGCCGGGCGGGTAGCGCTGACGGTCGAGGCCCGCACCGGGCCGGCCGGCTTCGAGGTCGTCGGACTGGTCGAACGCCCGCGCGGCGCCGAGGTTGCCGGGCGCGCTCTCGACGAGCTGACCGTGCCGTTCCGGGCGACGTCCGAAGGGTTCGTCGTGACCGATGCGGCGGCCCGGTTCGACGGCGACCTGCTCGTCCGCCAGTTCGATCTCGGCTGGAGGGCCGGCACGTGGTCGGCCGGCGGACAGCTCCTGGCTCCGGTCCCGACCCTGCTCGAACAGGCCGGCCTGCCGCGCGAACTCGCGTCGGCGCGGCTCGAGCTGGCGTTCGACGCCGCCGCGGAGGCGGCCGGGCCGATCTCCTGGAACGTCACCGGCGACCTCGTGCCCGAAGACGACGCCGACGTCGCCGCGCTCTCCGGCCGGATCGTCGCGTCCGATGCGGAGGGACTGCGCTTCGAAGGCGAGTGGGCCGGTGCGCCGCTTTCCGCAGCCCTCGTCTGGGACGGCCTGCGGCCGGCGCGGGACCGCTGGCGGGCCGAGGCGCGGCTGGTTCCCGAGGCGGTCGTCGCCGCCGATGCCCTCGCCGTGCGGCTCCCGGCGCTGCTCCGCGCGTTCGGGCTGACCGTCCCGGCCGGGCTTGCGCCAGGCGCCCGTGGGGCGGCGCGCATCGAACTGCACGCTGCCGGTCGCGGGCCACGGCTCGAGTCGATCGAGGTGCGCGGGCGGGCGCGGGGGATCGTCAACGCCGGGCGGCTGATCGGTGACGGCGAGCTGGCGCTCGCGGTCGAGCCG
>JAJRXN010000335.1 GCA_024276295.1 Acidobacteriota bacterium | reverse complement strand
TCCCGCCGCCATGGCGGAACCGGTCTCGGGCTGTCGATCTCGCGGCGCCTGGTCGAGCTGATGGGAGGATCGATCGACGTCGAGAGCGCGCCTGGTCAGGGCAGCAGCTTCCACTTCACGGTGCGTCTCGGGCAGGCGTCGAACTCGGCATCGTCATCCTCGAACGTCCGGCGCGAACGGCCGGACATCGACCGTCGCGCTCTTGAAGGACGGCGCGTCCTGCTCGTCGAGGATCATCCCGTCAATCAGCGTGTCGTGCGGCGGATCCTCGAACGATGGGGCGTCGAAGTCGACGTGGCCCGGGACGGCGCCGTCGCCCTCGGACGACTGGAGGCGCAACGCTACGACTTCGTGCTGATGGACTGCCAGATGCCCGTGATGGACGGCTTCGAGGCCACCCGCCGTCTGCGGGCCCTCGAGCGGACGAGCGGAGCGCCGCGCCAGGTCGTCATCGCGCTGACGGCGAATGCCCTCGACAGCGCCCGCGAGCGCTGCCTGGCGGCGGGAATGGACGCCTACCTGGCCAAGCCGGTCAAGCCCGAGGCCCTGCTCGCCACGCTCGTGGGGCTGCTCGACGCCGCCTCGACGCCCGTCGCGGACCGCTAGCAGGCCGCAGCGGCCCCGCGGGTATACTCCCGCCTTGCCGTGGCAGACGAGGACGGCAGACAGCCGGCCCGCAGGGCCCCGGAGGGCACGTCGAGCATGAAGACTCCGCGCAAGAGCCTGATGCTTCACACGATCGATTTCGTGGAACGCTGGGGCAACAAGCTACCCCACCCGTTCTGGCTGTTCTGCATCCTGATCGTGTCGATCGTCGTGCTTTCCGAAGGCCTGCAACGGGCCGGCCTGCGCGTGACGCGGCCCGAGGTCCAGGTCCTCAAGACCGAGCATGACGGACGGCAGATCGATGGACGTTTCTTCTCCCTCGACCGGAATGCCGGGGCGCTGACGATCGACCTCGAGGCCGCATCCTACAGCTCACGCCTCAAGAACCTGTTCGTGGAGATCTATCGCGACGGAGAGCTGATCCACGAGGAGCCGATCGACCGTTCGGCGCTGCGCGGCTTCGAGGTCTCGCGCGCCCGGTTTCCGTTTCTCCAGCTCGATCACCGCTACCTGATCCGCTTCGTCAGCCGCAGTCACCACGTCGAGTCACGGTCGCTGCTGTCCCGCGAAGGGCTGAACTGGTTCGTCCTGAACATGATCGAGAACTTCGCGCACTTCGAGCCGCTCGGGATCGTGCTGGTGATGCTGATGGGCGTCGCGGTGGCCGAGGGCTCCGGGCTGATCCCCGCGGTCATGCGCGGCGTGGCGCTCGGTGTCCCGGGTTTCCTGGTGATCCCCGTGCTCTTCGCGCTGGCTGCGTGCGGCAACATCGGGTCCGATGCCGGGATCGTCGTCATCCCGCCCCTGGCCGCGGCGATCTTCAAGCAGCTCGGCAGGAACCCGATCGCCGGCCTGATCGTCGGCTACGTCGGCGCGACCGCCGGCTTCACGGCCAACATCCTTCCTTCCGGCACCGACGTGCTGGCGATGTCCCTGACCAATGCCGCCACCGGGGGGCATCCGGAAGTCAACGTCTTCTCCAACTGGTTCTTCATGGCCGCTTCCGTCGGCTTTCTCGCCTTCCTCGGCACGATCGTGACGTTCAAGTACACGATTCCCCGGCTTGAGGAGACCGCCTCGTCCGGAACGGGCACGATCGATCCGATCACGCCGGTCGAGAGGAAGGCGCTGCTCTGGGCGGCGCTGGCGATCGCCGTGGCCTGTGGCCTGTGGCTGCTGACCATCGTGCCCTCCGACGGACTCCTGAGGAATCCCGATCCGAATCCGGCGCTGATCTGGCGCTCGAACTTCTTCAGAGGCCTGGTGCCGATCCTGTTCACGATCTTCGTCGTCGGCGGCGTCGTCTACGGCAAGGTGGCCGGCACGATCCGCAGGGCCGACGACATCATCGGGTTCATGACCTCCGCGATGAAGAGGATGGGCGGCTACATCGTGCTGATTCTAGTGATCTCGCAGTTCACGAACATGTTCCAGTTCGCACGTTTTGACGAGGTGATCGCCGTCTCGGGCGCCAACCTGCTGCGGATGCTGGGCATGGAGGCGTTCCCGATCCCGTTCTTCATCGCCTTCATCCTGATCATCGCGATCGCCAACATGTTCATGGGAAGCGCGTCGGCCAAGTGGGCGATCTTCGCGCCGATCTTCGTGCCGATGTTCATGGCCCTCGGGTTTCATCCCGCGTTCACGCAGCTCCTGTATCGCCTGGGAGACTCGATCACCAACTGCGTCAGCCCGCTCTACCCCTTCTTTCCCGTGCTGCTCGGCTGGATCGCCGAGATCGACAAGGAAAAGGCCAAGGTCGGGACCGTGCTGTCCCTTCTCGTGCCCTACGCCAACATTCTCTTCTGGGGCTGGATCTCGATGCTGATCGGCTGGTACCTGCTCGGGCTTCCCGTCGGCCCCGACAGCCCGATCC
>JAJRXN010000024.1 GCA_024276295.1 Acidobacteriota bacterium | reverse complement strand
CGCCATCGTCGAGGCCGCCCGCCGCGCCGACGGCGGCGCGCTTCCGGTCGTCGGTTTCGGTCCGCACGTGGAAGGGCCCAGGTTCCGCGAGGCCGCCGAGGCGGGCTGCCTCCGGGTCGTGCCCAACGGCCGCATCGCCGTGCAGGCGGGGCAGATCCTCGACGGCGTCGTGCGCGATCGCGATGCCTGACGGCGCCGGCGGTTCCGGGGCCGGTCGCGTTCGAGACGAGATCGCCCGCTGCTTCGCGCTGTTCGACGAGGGCCGCGCGCTCGATGCCCACGAGGAACTCGAGACGGTCTGGCGCGATCTCGTTCCCGGCCCGACGAGGACCTTCTGCCAGGGCCTGATCCAGGCGATGGTCGCCCGCGTCCACTGGGAGCGCGCGCGGTTCGATTCGGCCCGCACGCTGCTCGCCCGCGCGCGGCCGAAGCTTGCCGACAACGCCCCGGAGTTTCTCGGCGTGGACGTGGCGGGCCTGCTCGCACGGATCGACCGGTGGGACGCATGCCTTGCGGCACGGCGCGTGCCGCCGCTCCCTTCGCTGCGCGTCCTGGCGCTGATCGGACGGCCCGGGTGACCGCGTGGACGCGTTCCGGCGCGCGCGGTAGCGTATGGGCCCCACCTCGCTGCCGGAGAATCACGATGAAACCCTGGACGACGTGCGGGGTGCTGCTCCTGACGGCACTCCTGGTCTTCCTGCCATCCTGCCGGCCGGCCACGGAGTTCCCCGCCGATGACACGCCTTCGGTCGAGAAGATCCTCGCGCAGCTTCCCCGGAGTGCCGGCGAACCTCCCGCCGAGGCGCTCGAGCGGGCCCGCCGCCTCGCCAGGAAGTTGAGCGTCGAACTCAAGGCCGAGCTGGTCCGCGCGCTCGACGAGCGCGGTCCGGCCGGCGCGATCGAGGTCTGCTCGAAGCGCGCACCCGAGATCGCGCGGGCGGCGTCGGTCGAGGGGGCGAGCGTCCGTCGCGTCAGCATGAAGACGCGCAATCCGGCCGACCGTCCCGATCCGTGGGAGCACGACGTCCTCGAGCGGCTGATCGAACTGGTGGCCATCGACCGCCAGGCGGTCCCGGACGAGCTGGCCGTCGTCACGGAAGAGCAGGGGCGCCGCGAACTGCGCTACGTCAAGCCGATCTTCGTGGTCAAGCCGTGTCTTGCGTGCCACGGCGAGGAGTCGGCGATCGATCCGGAGGTGCGGGCCACGCTCGCCAGGCTGTATCCGGCGGACCAGGCCGTCGGCTATGCCGAGGGAGACCTGCGTGGCGCGGTCTCGGTCCGGGTGGATCTCGGCCAGCCGTGATCGCGGCCTGCCGTTCGTGGCTGCTGCTCCTGGCGGCGCTGGCCGTCACG
This sequence comes from Acidobacteriota bacterium, assembly GCA_024276295.1. Taxonomy (GTDB): domain Bacteria; phylum Acidobacteriota; class Polarisedimenticolia; order J045; family J045; genus J065. The sequence continues at coordinate 1,459 of JAJRXN010000024.1, read as the reverse complement.
CCCTGCAACGCGGGTGGCGGGCCGCTGCCGCTCGTGCAGCTCGACGAGGAGCGGTACGCGCGGCTCGCGGCAGACGGCTTGCGCATCTCCGCGCAGGACCTCCGCGATCTGGCCCGTACCGTCGTCCGCATCGAGGGGCCGGCCCCGGCGAGTGGGCTGCTCGTCTCGCAGGACGGCCTCGTTCTGATCAGCTACGGCACTGTGACGACGTGCCTCGAAGCGATCGCCGCAAGCCGTCCCGACGTGCTCGTCTCCGGTTTCGTGGCCTACGAGCGGGAGGACGAGCGGCCGTGCCCGGGGCTGAAGGCATCGCTCGCCGCCCCGGGCGACGAGCCGCCGTTCCGCGTTGGCGGGGTGCGCCTCGTCCATGCTCCCGAGCAGGCGCTGGCGCGGTTCGGCGGAGCGGGCGACGACCTGCGCTGGCCGCGCCAGCGGGCCGACTACGCCATCGTCAGGCTCGTTCCCGCGGGACCGCCGGACGACGCGGAAGCCGTCGTTGCCGCGGGGGCCTTCGGCGGGCTCTATCCTGCTCCGATCGCCACGCTCGGCCTGCATCGCGGCGCGCCGGCGTTCGTTCTCGTGGCCGGCATCGCGGCGCACGACGCCTCGCTGCGCCTGTCGTGGGGCATCGTCGACGGGTACGTGCCGCGCGGAGGAGTCGGACGCCTGCCGTACGCCACCACCGTCGCCGACCTGTTCGCCCGCGCGGGCGACGACGCGCCGTATCGCCTCTCCGAGACCAGCCTCGCCCAGCTCGGCGGCGTGCGGATCCCCGCGTTCGTCGACCGCCTGCTGCAGGACGTCCCCGTGGCGTTCGTGATCCGCGCGGCCCTGGACGGCGGGGCCGCGCGCGGAGCTCCGGTCGTCGACGGCACGGGGCAGCTCGCGGGGATCCATTCCGGCGCCGTCGGTGGAGCATCGGCACCGGCCCACGGGAACGTCGCCGTGGTCACCGACGTGCGGTTCATCCTCGATCTGCTGATCCGCCGCTATGCCGCGATCGAGCTCGCCCGGGAGCTTGGCCTGTAGCGGCGGGGCTTGCCCCGCCGATTCTGCCTTGCACGCGCACGCCCGCGCGCACGCGCAGCGGGCTTGCCCCGCCGATTCTGCCTTGCACGCGCACGCCCGCGCGCACGCGCAGCGGGCTTGCCCCGCCGATTCCGGATAGAGGGGTTCCCATGGAGAATCGGCGCCCCAAGGGGCGCCGCTACGGCCCCGCCGATTCCGCCTTGTGCGCGTACGCCCGCGCGCACGCGCAGCGGGCTTGCCCCGCCGATTCTCGATGGAGGGGTTCCCATGGAGAATCGGCGCCCCAAGGGGCGCCGCTACGCCCCGCCGATTCCGCCTTGTGCGCGTACGCCCGCGCGCACGCGCAGCGGGCTTGCCCCGCCGATTCCGGATAGAGGGGTTCCCATGTGGAATCGGCGCCCCAAGGGGCGCCGCTACGGCCCCGCCGATT
>JAJRXN010000334.1 GCA_024276295.1 Acidobacteriota bacterium | reverse complement strand
GTTGCACTTGCCGACGACGTCCGACAGTTCCTCGACCAGCGCGTCGATCTGCGAGTCCTGCAGGCCCGGCACGACGAACATCGTCGCCTCCCAAGTGATCGTGCGCGGGATCACGCCCGGCGGCTCGAACATCGTGCCGACGGCGTCGGGGACGCGCAGGAAATGCTGCGCCCCGGCGTGATCGAGAGCCGCGATCACGCGGCCGGACAGGTCGCCGTTGCACAGGATCGTCAGCAGCTTTCTCTTCATCGGCTCCTCCCCGGTCAGCGGCGCCAGTCCGCCGGGAGCGCGTTGTCGTGCCGGCCCGCCTCGGCCATGAAGTGCACCAGCGGGACGACCACCAGCGTCAGCACGGTCGACGCGAACGCGCCGAACATCAGCGACACCGCGAGGCCCTCGAAGATCGGATCGAACAGGATCACGAACGCCCCGACGACGACGGTCCCCGCGGTGAGCAGGATCGGCCGGAACCGCACTGCACCGGCCTCGATCACCGCCTCCGCCAGGCTCTTGTCTCCCTCGAGCGCCAGGTTGACGAAGTCGATCAGCAGTACCGAGTTGCGGACCATGATCCCGGCCAGCGCGATGAAGCCGATCATCGACGTCGCCGTGAAGAAGATCCCGAACAGCCAGTGCCCCGGCAGGATGCCGACCAGCCCGAGCGGAATCGCGATCATCATCACCAGCGGGACGCGGAACGAGCGGAACCAGCCGATGATCAGCATGTAGATCAGGATCAGCACCACACCGAACGCCGCGCCGAGATCGCGGAACACCTCGTACGTGATGTGCCACTCCCCGTCCCACTTCATCGCGACGGATTCCTGCAGCGGCGGCTCGTCGGTGTACCACTGCTCGACGCGCGAGCCGTCCGGCAGCTCGATCTCGTCGATGCGACGGGCCATCTCGAGGATCGCATAGACCGGGCTCTCCTCGGTGCCGGCGACGTCGCCGATGACGTAGGTCACCGGCAGCAGGTTCTTGCGGTAGCGGGCGCGCTCGCGGGTCGCCTGTTCGACGCGCACCATCTCGGACAGCGGCACCAGCGTGCCGTTCATGCTCGCCAGCCGGATCGCCGACAGGTCGGCCACCGTCGAGCGCTCGCTGCGCGGCAGCCGCAGTTCGATCGGGACCGGCTCGAGCTGCCGCGACGCGTGCAGCCGTCCGGCGCTCTCGCCGGAGACCGCCAGCCGGAGCGCCCGCGCCACCGAGGCCGCGGGAACGCCGTGGAGCGCCGCCTTCTCGCGATCGACGCGGAACAGCAGCTTCGGCTGCGGCTCCTCGACGAACCAGTCGGTGTCGACGACGCCGTCGGTCGAGCGGAAGATATCGAGGATCTGCCGCGCGACGGACAGCCGGGCCTGCTCGGTCGGGCCGTAGACCTCGGCGACCAGCGTGGAGAGCACCGGCGGTCCGGGCGGCACCTCGGCCACCTTGACCGCCGCGCCGAACCGCGCCGCGATCTCCTGGATCGGGCCGCGGATCCTCTTGGCGAACGCGTGGCTCTTGTCCCTGCGCTCCGACTTGTGCACCAGGTTGACCTGGATGTCGGCGACGTTCGACCCGCGCCGCAGGTCGTAGTGCCGCACCAGACCGTTGAAGTTCACCGGCGCCGCCGTGCCGGCGTAGATCTCGATGTCGGTCACCTCGGGCACGCCGCCGAGGTAGCTCGCGATCTCCCGCGCCACACGGGTCGTCTTCTCGAGCGTCGTCCCCTCCGGCATGTCGATGATCACCTGCACCTCGCTCTTGTTGTCGAACGGGAGCATCTTGACCGTGACCAGGCCGAGCGGGACGAGCAGGATCGAGCCGACCAGCAACAGCGCCACGATGCCGAGGAACAGCCAGCGGCGCGCCGGCGAGACCAGCAGCGGGACCATGATCCGGCGGTAGACACGGTAGGTCAGGCTCTTTTCGACCTCGAACGCCTCGTCTTCCTCGTGGACCCCGCCACGGACCAGCCGGTAGCCGAACCACGGCGCGACGACGAACGCCACCGCCAGCGAGAACAGCATCGCCAGCGTCGCGCCGACCGGCATCGGGCGCATGTAGGGCCCCATCAGTCCGCGCACGAACGCCATCGGCAGCACCGCGGCGATCACGGTGAACGTGGCGAGGATCGTCGGGTTGCCGACCTCGTTGACCGCCGCGATCGCCGCCTGCAGCGGCGGCAGCTTCTTCATCGAGAAGTGCCGCACCATGTTCTCGACGACGATGATCGAGTCGTCGACGACGATCCCGGTGACGAAGATCAGCGCGAACAGCGTCACGCGGTTGAGCGTGTAGCCGTAGACGTAGTAGACGAACAGCGTCAGCGCGAAGGTGACCGGCACCGAGATGAACACGACCAGCCCGCCGCGCCAGCCGAGGAAGACCGCGATCACGATCGTCACCGAGATGATCGCGCCGATCAGGTGCTTGAGCAGTTCGCCGGCCTTCTCGCTCGAGGTCGCACCGTAGTCCCGCGTGACGGTGACGTGCACGTCCGGTGGCAGCAGGCGACCGCGGAGCTGCTCGACGAGGTCCATCGCGCGGCTGACGACGCGCTCGGCGTCGGCTCCCTTGCGCTTGGCGAGTGCCAGCGTGACCGCGGGAGCCATCCCGCCGCCCGCACGCTCGACGGAGATCCCCTTGCGGTCCGCGGCGGGGCCCGGCAGGAACATCACGTAGTCGGTCGCCTCTTCCGGACCATCGGTCACCTCGGCCACGTCGGCCAGGCGCACCGGACGCCCCCGGTGGACGCCGACGACCAGTTCGCGGACGTCCTCGGCGGACTCGAGGAACGCGCCGGTCTCGACCAGCACCTCGCGGCCGGCCTGCTCGACGGCGCCGGCGGGGGCGGTCGTGTTCTGCATCTTCAGCGCGTCGGCGATCCGGCCCGGATCGAGATGGGACGCCGCCAGCCGCGCGGGGTCGAGCGCGACGCGCACCTGGCGCCGCTGTCCGCCGATCACGTCGACGGCCGACACGTCGTCCAGCTTCGACAGCTCGCGCCGCAGCTCGAGGGCGATCCGCCGCAGGTCGAAGTGGTCGTAGCGGTCGCTCCACAGCGTCAGCCCGAGCACCGGCACGTCGTCGATCGACCGCACCTTGACCAGCGGCGGCGTCGCGCCGGGCGGCATGCGATCGAAGCCGGAGGCCAGCTTGTCGTAGACCTTGACCAAGCTGCGCTCGTGGTCCTCGCCGACGTAGAACCGCACCGTGACCATCGCCACGCCCGGCATCGAGGTCGAGTAGACGTACTCGACGCCCGGGATCTCCCACATGCGCTTTTCGAGCGGGATCGTGACCCGGTCCTCGACCTCGCGCGGCGTCGCCCCGGGCAGCCCGACGAACAGGTCGACGATCGGCACGACGATCTGCGGTTCTTCCTCGCGCGGCGTCAGGCCGACCGCGAACACGCCGAGGGCCAGCGCCGCGATCACCAGCAGCGGAACGAGCGTCGTCCCGATCGATGCCTCGCCGATCCGACCGGCTGGTCCGATTCCCTTCATCGTCTCACCCCGCGGCCACCGGGTCGCCGTCGGTCAGCCCCGGAACGACCTCGGCGACGTAGCGTTCGCCGTCCTCGAGCCCCGAGAGAACCTCGACGCGGTCACCCGCGACCGGCTTGCCGAGCCGGACCCAGCGCAGCCGGGCGCGGCCGGACTCGTCGACGACGTAGATCCCGTCGAGCTGGCCGCGGCGGACGATCGCCGAGCGCGGCACGGCGATGCCGGTCCGCTCGCCGCGCGGGAACTCCGCCCGCGCGAACATGCCGGACTTGATCCGGCCGTCGGCGTTGTCGAGCACGATCTCGGCGTCGAACGTGCGGCTCATCCGATCGCCGGACGGCACGAGCCGCGCCACCTGCGCCTCGACGTCGAGCCCGAGCACGTCGATCCGGACCCGCACCGGGCTGCCTTCGGCCAGGCCGACGACGTCGCTCTCCGGCACGCGGGCGACGACCTTGACCCGCGAGAGATCCTCGATCACGAACAGCGGCATGCCGGGCGAGGCCATGTCGCCGTGCTCGATGCGCTGCTCGACGACCCAGCCGGCGACCGGCGAGACGACCTTCGCGTAGCCCAGCATGACCTTCGCCGCGGCGAGGTTGGCCTCGGCCTGGCGCACGCCGGCCTGCGCGGTACGCAGCGCAGCCTGGACGTCCTCGAGGTTCTTGTCCGTCGCCGAGCCGCGCTCGTGCAGGCGCACGATGCGGTCGTGCTGGGCGCGGGCGTTCTCGAGCTGCGCCTCGGCCATCGCCAGCGCCGCCTCGGCCTGGGTCACCGCGGCGTCGAGATCGCGCCTTTCCAGCTCGGCGAGCACCTGGCCGCGCCGGACGCGCTGGCCCTCGCGGACCGCCACGGCGTCGAC
>JAJRXN010000333.1 GCA_024276295.1 Acidobacteriota bacterium | reverse complement strand
CGCTCTCGAACGCGGCCAGCGCTCCGAGCGGGCCTTGCATGTCGCGCTGGCGGAGATGTACGTCCAGGGTGTCTCGACGCGGAAGGTGGTCCGGATCACCGACGAGCTGTGCGGCGACGATCACGCCGGACTCCGCGCCGCCCGTGAGGCCGAGTTCACTTCCGTCCCGTGGCGGCGCCGCCAGTTCCACCTGCAGCGCAACGCCGTGGCGCTCATTCCCAAGGCCACCATGCGCCGTGGGGTCGCCGCGTGCTGCGGTCGATCTTCCGCGTCGACACGCGGGCCGAGGCCGAAGAGGGCCTGCGTCGCGCCGCCAAGCGCTTCCGCGACGCGGCGCCCCGGCTCGCCGACTGGATGGAGGGCGCGATCCCCGAGGGGCTCACCGTCCTCGACTTCCCCGACGCGCATCGCCGACGGCTGCGCACCACCGACGTCGCCGAACGGATCCACCGGGAAACCCGACGACGCACCCGCGTCGCCGGACTCTTCCCCAACGAAGATTCCCTCCTCCGGCTCGTCAGCGCCGTGCTGATCGAGTTCGACGAGGAGTGGGCAACCGGCAAGCGCTATCTCACCATGGAGACGGACTGACCGTGCTCGGCGGCGCTCTTGCAGAAAGAGTGTTGCTTGATCGGTCTGCGAGAGGTCGGTGACCGACTTGACCGCCGAAGGCGATCGGTCATCCGCCGGAAGCGCTGCGCACGGGGTCGAGACGGCAGCAGGCCGCGTCATCCCGGCGCGGGAATCGCCGGCTCTTCCGGACGCCCCACCCGCCCTCACAGTAACTGCTGCGGATCCACATCCACCGCGAGCCAGCGGGGCATCACGCGCGCATCCCCGAGGACGGAGCGCAGGCCGGCCGACAGGGCGAGCGACAGGCGGCGGCGCTTGCGGGCGCGGACGATGACCTGCACGCGCCATGCACCGCGCAGGCGGGCCAGCGGCGCGAGGGCCGGGCCGAGCACTGCGACGTGCTGCTCGCCCGCCTCGTGGATCGCCGCCCGCAGCAGGCCGGCGCGCTCGAAGGCGCGGGGCTGCTCCTCGTCGCGGACCAGCAGCACCGCCATCGCCGCGTCGGGCGGATAGTGCAGCGCGCGACGGGCGCGCCACTCGCGCTCGGCGAACGCCCGGTAGTCGTGCGCCAGCGCGGCGGCGATCGCCGGGTGGTCCGGCTTGAACGCCTGCACGACGACCCGGCCCGGCCGCTCGCCGCGTCCGGCGCGCCCCGCGACCTGCGTCAGCAGCGCGAACGTCCGCTCCGCGGCGCGAAAGTCCGGCAGCCACAGCCCGGCATCGGCCGCCAGCACGCCGACGAGCGTCACCCGCGGAAAGTGGTGGCCCTTGGCCACCATCTGCGTGCCGACCAGCACGTCGGCCTCGCCGCGCGCGAAGCTCCCCAGCGTCTCGGCCAGCCGCAGCGGCGAGCGCGCGGCGTCGCGGTCGAGCCGCAGCACGCGCGCCCCGTCGAGCCGGCTCGCCAGCATCTCCTCGATCCGCTGCGTCCCGGTTCCCAGGTCCGCGAGGTGCGCCGACCGGCAGTCCGGGCAATGCGGCGGGCGCGGCCGCGCCGCCGCGCAGTAGTGGCAGCGCAGCACGTCCCCGACCTTGTGGTACGTCATCGGCACCGAGCACTGCCCGCAGGACACCGCCTCGCCGCACTCGCGGCAGACCAGCGCCCGCGTGTAGCCACGCCGGTTGAGCAGCACGATCGCCTGCTCGCCGCGCTCGAGCGCCAGCGCGAGTTCCCCGGTCAGCCGGCGCGAGAGCGGATCGTCCTGCTTCGTCTCGCGGAACTCCTGCCGCATGTCGACGATCTCGATCTCCGGCATCCGGCCCTCGCCGACCCGCTCCGGCAGTTCGAGCAGTTCGGCCACCCGGCGTCCCGCACGCTACCAGCATTCGATCGACGGCGTCGCCGAGCCGTAGACGACGACCGCGCCCGCGGCGCGCGCGCGCACCAGCGCCAGGTCGCGCGCGTGGTAGCGCGGCGATTCCTCCTGCTTGTAGCCGCCGTCGTGTTCCTCGTCGACGACGATCAGCCCGGGGCGGTCGAGCGGCGCGAACACCGCCGAGCGCGCTCCGACGACGATCCGCGCCGCGCCGTCGCGCGCACGCCGCCAGGCGCGGTAGCGCTGCCGGTCGTTCATCCCGGAGTGCAGCACCGAGACGTCCTCGCCGAAGCGATGCTCGAGCGCCCGGGCCACCTGCGGCGTCAGGCCGATCTCCGGGACGAGGAAGATCACCGACCGTCCGAGCCGCAGCGCCTCCTCCGCCGCGCGCAGGTAGACTTCGGTCTTCCCCGATCCGGTGACTCCGAACAGCAGCGCCTGGTGGAACTCCCGCACCGCCAGGCGCTCGACGAGCCGCGCGACAGCCTCGGCCTGCGGCGGCGTCAGCTCGGCCGGCCGTTCGGTCGGCAGCTCCGCCGTCGGCAGCGGCGGCGGCTCGGTCTCGACGAACCGCTCGCACAGCAGGCCGTCGCGCACCAGCCGCCGCACCGCCTCGGCCCCCGCCCCGGCACGCCGGGCCAGCTCGCCCGCGGCCATCGGCGGCGAGGCGAGCGCCGTGGCGAGCACGCGGCGCCGCGCCGGCGTGCGGGCCAGCGCCGCGAGCGCCTCGTCGGCGGCCGCGCGCACGGTCTCCGCCACGACGAGCACCCGGCACTCCACCGGCGCGCCGCGGGCCCGGCGGGACTCGTCCTCGACGGCGATCAGCCCGGCCTCGATCAGCCGGCCCAGCTCGCCCGCCGCCTCGAGCCGTTCCTCGACCGACCGCGGCCGCGCGCGCCCGCCGGGCCGTCCGGCGAGCCAGCGCAGCGCCTCGGGCGCACCGGCGCCCCGCGCCGCCCGCCGCCCCTCGTCGGTCAGCCGCACCCAGCCCTCGCCGGCCGGCGCGATCGCCGCCGGCAGCGCCGCGCGCACGACGTCCCCGGGCGGCGCGAGGTAGTGCTCGATCGCCCAGCGCAGCGTCTCGAGCAGATCGGACGGAACCGCGGGCCGCCCCTCGGCGTCGAGTGCGCCCTCCACCGCTCGCAGCGCGACGCCCTCCGGCACCTCCGCCGCCGTCTCGAGCACGAGCCCGACCGCCCGGCGACGACCGAGCGGAACGACGACGCGAGCCCCGGGAACGGACCGCGCCGCCAGCGCGTCCGGCACGCTGTAGGTCAGCGGCTCGAGCAGCGGTGCCGGCACGGCGACACGGACGAGGATCGGGCGGCTCATCGGGCGCGAGAGTAGCAGCCGGCCGGCGCGCCGGGCATCGCCCGCGCTGCGATATCGTTGCGCGACGCGCCGCCGATGGCGCACCGGAGGTCGCCGATGGATCACGCCATCCCCCCTGCCCCGCTTTCGGCTCCCGAACGCCGTCGCTTCCT
>JAJRXN010000332.1 GCA_024276295.1 Acidobacteriota bacterium | reverse complement strand
TGGTGCCCAGGGGCGGAATCGAACCACCGACACCGTGATTTTCAGTCACGTGCTCTACCAACTGAGCTACCTGGGCAGGCGGGAGCGCGGGAAAGGCTACGGCAGGGGCCGGGGGGCGTCAAGGCAGGGGCGGCCGATTCGCGCAGCGAACCCCCGGCCCGGCCTTCGCCTCTACGCCGGCGGATCGGCCACCCGCCGGCCGCGCCAGAACAGCACGCCGGCGAGGCCGGCGAGGCCGAGCGCGATGCCGAGCACGGGCGAGAGGCCGAACCCGACGGCGAGGTCGCCGACCAGCAGGCCCACGGCCCCGACGAGCAGCGCGTAGGGGATCTGCGTCCGGACGTGGTCGACGTGGTCGCACCCGGAGGCGAGCGAACTCATCACGGTGGTGTCGGACAGCGGCGAGCAGTGGTCGCCCCACACCGCCCCGGTGAGCACCGAGCCGGTCGTCGCGACGACGAGTCGCTGCAGATCGGCCGCCGCCAGCCCCGCCCCGGCACCGAGGCTGTCGGCCAGCGGCAGGGCGACCGGCACGAGCACGGCCATCGTCGTCCAGCTCGAGCCCGTGGCGAACGAGACCAGCCCCGCGACGACGAACACGCTCGCCGGGATCAGCCGCACCGGCAGCCCCTCGCCGATCAGCCCCACGGCCGCCTCGGCGGTGCCGAGATCGCGGCAGACGCCGCCGATCATCCAGGCCAGCGTGAGGATCAGCACCGCCATCATCATCGACGCGCAGCCGTCGACGAACGCCCGCATCCCGCCGTCGAGCGACAGCCGCCGCAGCGCCAGCGCGACGCCCAGGGCGACCAGCACGCCGCTCGCCGCCCCGTAGAGCAGCGCGTCGAAGCTGGCGGCGGCGCCGAGCACCTCGCCGATCATCCGCATCGAGCCGAGCACGCTCCAGAAGCCGGCCCGGCCGGCCTCGGCGCCGGAGGCGGCCAGCGCCGCGCGCCCGGTCAGCCACAGGGCGACGAACGTCACGCCGGTCAGCGTGGCGATCGGTCCCAGCGCGAGCCCGATCGCCTGCCCGGTCGGTGCGGGATCGCTTCCCTCGAGGGCGTCGGTCCGGCTCAGCGGCTGCGAGCCGGAGCGCAGCACCTCGCCCGTCGCCGCGGCGCGCTCTTCCACGCGACGCATCGCACCGAAGTCGCGCCCTGTCAGGGCGACGAGGGCGACGAACCCCAGCATCAGCCACGCATAGAAGCGGAACGGCAGCGAGGCGAGGAACACGCCGTAGGGGTCGGTCCCCGCCAGCGACGTCTGGCCGATCGCGTCGCCGATCAGGCCGACCTCGTAGCCGATCCAGGTCGAGATGATCGCCACCGAGGCGACCGGCGCAGCCGTGGCATCGACGATGAACGCCAGCTTCTCGCGGCTGATCCGCAGCCGGTCGGTCAGCGGCCGCAGCGACGGCCCGACGACGAGCGTGTTGGCGTAGTCGTCGAAGAAGACCAGCAGCCCGGCGAGCCAGGCGGCGAACTGCCCGGACCGGCGCGTGCGCGCCCGGCGGCCGACGGCCCGCACCAGACCCGCCGCGCCGCCCGAGCGGGCGACCAGTCCGACCATGCCGCCGAGCATGATCGTGAACAGGACGATCTTGAGATGCCCCTTGGTCGGATCGCCCGGCTCGGCGAGCGCGCCGACCAGGTCGCGGTCGAGCGTCCGCAGCAGCGCGTCGAGCGGCGCGAAGCCGCTGCGAATCAGCGCGCCGGTCACGACGCCGAGCACCAGCGCCGGGATCACCTGCCGGAACCAGAGCGCGAGCGCGATGGCGAGCAGCGGCGGGACGAAGGCCCAGAAGGCGGCGATCGACCGCGTCTCCGCGGCACCGACGCCGAGCACGCGCCCTTCGTCGTCCTCGAGCCGCACGGTGACCACAGCCCGGCCACCAGGAGAGTCCGACGGCAGCGTGACCGAGAACGTCTCCTCGGGTCCGCAGCCCGGGATCGTGCGGCGGGCGACCAGCGGCGTCCTGTCACCGACGGCGACGGCCAGCTCGATCGCGCGCGTGCCGCGAGCCAGCGGGCCGCAGCGCACGGCGACGCTGCGCGCCACGCCGCGCAGCAGCACCGCCGGCGCGTCGATGCCGACCTCGCTGACCGGCCGGCGTTGGGCGTGGGCCGGAAGAACGCCGGCGCCGGCGGACAGCGCCAGCGTGGCGGCGAGGACCAGCCCCGCCACCGGAAGTCCGTGGCGGGACCGGTCGGTCAGGGGCGCGCTCCGGTCCCGCGCCGTCCGGCAGCGCCGGTCGGCGGCGGTGTCATGTCGGGCGGGGCCGTCGCGCCCTCGGCCGCCTCGTCGGCCTCGCGCGGCGCCGGCTGCGAGGGCACGAGGCCGAGCTTCTCGCGGAGCTGCGCCTCGAGCGTCGCGCGCAGGTCGGGGTTCTCGCGGAGCGTCCTGCGGGCGTTCTCGCGCCCCTGGCCGAGCCGCTCGTCGCCGTAGCTCAGCCAGGCGCCGGACTTCTTGACGAAGCCGTGGGCGATGCCGAGGTCGATCAGGTCGCCTTCCGTCGAGATCCCCTCGTTGTAGATGATGTCGAACTCGACGATCCGGAACGGCGCGGCGAGCTTGTTCTTGACGACCTTGACCTTCGTCCGGTTGCCGACGACGACGTCGCCGTCCTTGATCGCGCCGATGCGTCGGATGTCGATCCGCTGGCTGGCGTAGAACTTCAGCGCGCGGCCGCCGGTGGTGACCTCCGGGCTGCCGAACATCACGCCGACCTTCTCGCGGAGCTGGTTGATGAAGATCAGCGAGGTCTGCGACTTGGCGACGATGCCGGTCAGCTTGCGCAGCGCCTGGCTCATCAGGCGCGCCTGGAGGCCGACGTGGGAGTCTCCCATCTCGCCCTCGAGTTCGGCCCGCGGGACCAGCGCGGCGACCGAGTCGATCACGACGACGTCGAGCGAGGTCGAGCGGACCAGCACCTCGGCGATCTCGAGCGCCTGCTCGCCGGAATCGGGCTGCGAGACGAGCAGGTTGTCGACATCGACCCCGAGCTTGCGGGCGTAGTCCGGATCGAGGGCGTGCTCGGCGTCGATGAACGCCGCCATCCCGCCGCGGGCCTGGGCCTGGGCGATGATCGTCAGCGCGAGCGTCGTCTTGCCCGACGACTCGGGGCCGAAGATCTCGACCACCCGGCCGCGCGGAATCCCGCCGACCCCGAGCGCCCAGTCGAGCGACAGCGCCCCCGTCGGGATCGCCGGGACGTCGACCCGGCGGTCCGAGCCGAGGCGCATGATCGCCCCCTTGCCGAACTGCTTTTCGATCTGCCCGACGGCGAGGTCGAGGGCCTTGTTCTTGTCTTCGCGTGTCCCGTTGCCGCCGCCGAGACCCTGTCCGGCGCGGGCGTAGTGAATGCTCATGCGGGCTGACTCCTGGCCTGATCGGCCTGCTCTCCGGTGTGTTCCGCGGCCTTTCTGGTGGTCGGAATTGATCCCGGCCAGCTCGGCACCCAGATTAGGCGGTGCGGGGAGGCCGGTCAATCCGGACCCGGTCGTGCCCCGCGGTTTCGTTGACGATGCGGGAGGGGATCCCTACGATGGCGTCTCCGGCCGCTTGCCACGGGTCGTCCACATCCGGGAGTACAGCGCCTTGAACCGTCGCCCATCGCCGCGCCTACCGATGTCCCTCACAGGTTTCCGATCCCCGGGGCTCCGCCGGCTCGGGCGGCTGGCGACAGGCGCCGGCGCGGCGATGCTGCTCGCCGCTTGCGCCAGCGTGGCGCCCGAGGCTCCGGCGCCGGCGGCTTCCGGTCCTGCCGGCCGGCCGGCGGCCGAAGCGGCTCCCCCGGAAGCGGGCGCGCTGCGCGTGCATCCCGAGGCGGTCGACTCCCTGCTGCTGGCCCGCGAACATGCCCGGCTCGGCCGGCTCGAGGACGCCGAGGACGCCTACCAGCGGACCCTCGACCTGCTCGCCCCGCTGGCGGCCGGTGATCCCCGGCTCGCGCTCCAGCTCGCCGAGGTCGAGGCCGAGCGGGATCGCGTCGTCGATGCCCTCGAGCAGAGCGTCGAGATCGCCGGGGAAGGCGAGCCGGAACACACTGGCGAGGCGGAGCAGATCCTCGTCGGACCGGAGCCGGAATACCATCCCGAAGAGCGGGTCGAAGACGCCGCGCGGCAGGTCGAGCCCGACTGGCCGGTGGTCCGCAACGAGCGGGTGCTGGCGTGGGTCGAGGCGTACACCGGCCGGCTGCGGGACTTCTTCGCGGCGAGCCACCGCCGCGCGGGGCGCTACGAGGAGCGGTTCCGGGAGATCTTCGCCGAGCATGGCGTGCCGCAGGACCTGGTCTACATGGCGCACACCGAAAGCGGCTTCAAGGTCACCGCGTACTCGCGGGCGCATGCGCGGGGGATCTACCAGTTCATCGCGCCGACCGCGCGTCGCTACGGTCTCCGGGTCGACTGGTGGGTCGACGAGCGCGCCGATCCCGAACTCGCCGCCCACGCCGCCGCGAGCTACCTCAAGGACCTCCACGACGAGTTCGGCGACTGGGCGCTGGCCCTGGCGGCCTACAACGCCGGCGAGGGCCGCGTGCGGCGGGCGATCCGCCGTACCGGCAGCCGCGACTTCTGGACGCTGGCGCGCCGGCGGTTCTTCCGGCGCGAGACGCGCAACTACGTGCCTGCGATCATGGCCGCCACGCTGATCGCCAAGAACCCCGAGAAGTTCGGCTTCGGGGGCATCGAGCGCGACCGCCCGGTGCCGTTCGAGGTGGTCAGGGTGCCGACGCCGACGGACTTCGAGGTGCTCGCGCGCTGCGCCGGCACCGACGTCGCGACGCTGCGGGACCTCAATCCGGCCCTGCGCCGGCAGCAGACGCCTCCGCGAAAGAAGAACTACGAGGTGCGCGTCCCGGTGGGGCTCGGCGAGCGGATGCTCGCCGAGCTGGAGCAGATCCCGGAAGACCAGCGGATCACGAAGGTCGTGCATCGTGTGCGGCGGGGCGACACGCTGTCGACCCTCGCCCGGCGCTACCGCACGACGGTGCGGGCGATCCAGCAGGCCAACGGCATGGGCCGCAGGACGCTGCTGCGCGTCGGGCGCGTGCTGACGATTCCGCGCGGGCCGGGTGCTCCCGCGGGCTGGGAGCCGCCGAGGGTCGCCGCCGACGGGACCTACCGCGTGCGGCCCGGCGACACGCTCTCGACGATCGCGCGCCGCCTGGGCGTCAGCGTGCGGCAGATCCAGGCGTGGAACGGCCTCGGAAGCTCGACGCGGATCTATGCCGGCCAGCGCCTGAAGGTCGCTGCCGGCGGCGCCACCGCGGCGGTGCGCCGGAAGGCCGGGCCGGTCACGCCGGTGGCCGGCGGCGAGCGCTACACGGTCCGTCGCGGGGACACCGCTTGGGAAATCGCCCGGGCCCACGACGTGCCGCTCTCCGCGCTGCTGCGGGTCAACGGCCTTTCGCGCTGGTCGACCCTGCGGCCGGGACAGACGCTGACCATTCCGGAGCGGCGCCAGGCCGCGACGCCGCGGGTCGCGACCCGCGCCACGCCGGCGGTCGATGGCGAGCGGGTGCACGTCGTGCGGCGCGGTGACACGCCGTGGGACATCGCCCAGGCCTGGGGCGTCGATCTCGACGCGCTGCTGGCCGCCAACGGCATGAACCGCCGCTCCGTGCTGCGACCGGGCCAGCGGCTCGCGATTCCGGCCGCGGGCGAGACCGCCGGACCGATCCGCTACGTCGTACGCCGCGGCGACACGCTGTCGCGGATCGCGCGCCGCTACGGGACGACCGTGCGGCGGCTGTGCGACGTCAACGGCATCTCGCCCGATGCCGTCCTCCGCCCCGGCGACCGCCTCGCGATCCAGTAGGGGCGGCCGACCGGCGGAGCCGATTGCCCTCCCGGCCCCCATTCGCCGCTCCATCCCGTCCCTGCAACGTCCCGCGTCCCGGCGCGGCGTCCGTTCCCGATCTGCGCGCTAACGTTGCAGGTGGGGAGGGTTGCCGGTGCATCACGGGCCGCGGGTAGCGCGGGCGTTCGGGGCGGCGCTGTTCGGGATCGACGCGGTGCGTGTCGAGGTACAGGCGGCACGAGCCCGCGGCATGCCGCGGGCGGTCGTCATCGGGCGGGCGGAGAGCGAGGTCAGGGAGGGCCGCGACCGGCTGAAGGTCGCCTTGCAGGCCTCGGGCCTGTGGCACCGGCAAGGCGAGCATGCGGTGATCCTCAACCTCGCGCCGGCCAACGTGCGCAAGACCGGCACGGGCCTCGACCTGCCGATGTGTCTCGCGGTCGCGGCGCTGGAGCGCCCCGTGCTCCAGCGGCGGCTGTTCGACCTGATGGCCTACGCCGAGGTGGGACTCGACGGCCGGCTGCGGGCCGCGGCGGGGACGCTCTCGGCCGCGATCACGGCCCGCCAGGAGGGCTTCGAGGCGTTCCTCGTGCCACCGGAGGCCGCCCGCGAGGCCGCGGAGGTCGACGGCCTCCGGGTGCTCGCCGTCGCCGACCTGGCGGCCGCCGCCGCGGTCCTCAGGGGGGACGAGACCGCGCTCGCATCGTGGCCACCGCGCAAGGAGACGACCCCGCTGCCGCGGGCGCTCGATCTCGCCGACGTCAAGGGTCAGCAGGTCGCGCGCCGCGCGCTCGAGGTCGCCGCCGCCGGGGGGCACAACATCCTGATGATCGGGCCGCCCGGTTCGGGCAAGACGCTGCTCGCCCGCCGGCTGCCGACGATCCTTCCGGCGATGACGCGCGAGGAGGCGCTCGAGGTGACGCGGATCCACTCCGCCGCCGGCCTCGTCGCGCCGGGCGGCGGCCTGCTCGGGCGTCGCGTGTTCCGGGCGCCGCACCACAGCATCTCGCCGGCCGGCATGATCGGCGGCGGCGCGCCTCCGCGCCCCGGCGAGGTCTCGCTGGCGATGCACGGGGTGCTGTTTCTCGACGAGCTGCCGGAGTTCCCCCGCGCCGTGCTCGAGACGTTGCGCCAGCCACTCGAGGACGCGGAGGTGACGATCTGCCGGGCGATCGGCCGCGCGCGCTTTCCCGCACGGTTCCTGCTCGCAGCCGCGATGAACCCGTGTCCCTGCGGCTGGCACGGTTCGGCCCTGCGTCCCTGCCGCTGCACGCCCGGAATGATCGAGCGCTACCGGGGGCGCATCTCCGGCCCGCTGCTCGACCGGATCGATCTCCACGTCACGGTCCCGGCCGTCAGCGCCGCCGACCTCGCCCGGGCCGCCCCGGGCGAGGGCTCGGGGGCGGTCCGCGCGCGGGTCATCGCGGCGCGGGCGGTCGAAGAGCGCCGCAACGGAAGCTTCGGCGTGACCTGGAACGCGCATCTCGAGACGCGCCACCTTGCGGAGGCCTGTCCGCTCACGCCCGCCGCACGCCGTGGCCTCGATGCCGCGATGGAGCGCCTCGGCCTGTCGGCGCGCGCCCACGACCGGATTCTCAAGGTCGCGCGGACGATCGCCGACCTGGCTGGGGAGGAGACGATCGACGTCCCGCACGTCGGCGAGGCGGTGTCCTACCGGACGCTGGACCGACCGGTGTTCCCGGACGACTGAACGCCGCCCTCGATCGCAGGG
>JAJRXN010000331.1 GCA_024276295.1 Acidobacteriota bacterium | reverse complement strand
CCGTCACCCCATCCGCGGACCGCGGCTTCGCGGACGGGGCGCGGGCGTCCGGGCATCCCCGGCCGGTCGCGCAGCCGGGTCAGGCCGGTCCGTCCCCCGCGTAGATCACGCGGTAGAAGGCCTGGTTTCCGGGCGCCGCGTCGATGTACCTGCCGGTGGGGGACGCGCCGAGCACCACGGCGTCGGAGAAGTCGGGCAGGCTGGCGCGACGGATCTCGCACAGGCCGGGGAAGTAGTGCTCCCATTCGAGCAGCACGCTGCCGTCCTCGAGCCGGCTGCAGCGCAGATCGGCGCCGCTGGGCCACATCTCGATGTGGCGGTAGTCGATTCGCTGGTAGGTCATCCGGTCCGGATCGAACCGCTGGCCGACCGGGAGCGTCACGGTCTCGTGCACGCCCTGTCCCTTGAGTTCCGCGTACTCGAGGTAGCGACGGGCCCAGGAACGGATCGACCCGCAGCCGCCGCCGGAAGGCGGCTCCGACTTGAGGATGTCGAGCATCACCGAGTCGGCCGCGACCGGATCGTCGCTGATGATCAGGCTGTTGGGCCACTCGTTGCCGTAGATCTGCCACGGAACCGGCTCCTGGCCGAAGTTCGTGCAGGGATGGCCGAACAGCATGTCGCCGACGACGAGCGCCGTCCGCTCGGCGATCGACTGGACCGACGGGTCGGACGGGACGACCGGCGAGCCCATGATGTCCGCGAGGACCGATGCTTCCGGTACGTCGTTGTACAGCCACGGGTGCAGCGCGTTGGCATTGCGGATGCTGCCGAGGTGGTTCTTGTAGCCGAGCGTGACGTTGGCCTGGCTGTGCCGCTTGACGATCGGGATGTTGACGACGTAGTCGGCCTCCCGGACCAATCGGTGGATCTCGGTCTCCGGTGGCGGGTCGACGTAGGCCGGGTCCCAGGTGACGTGGGTGTACGGGTCCCACGCGTCGCCGGAGAGCCCGCCGCCGCCGCTGGCGCTGAACTGCACGTCGGGATACCAGGCGCGGACCTTCTCCCGGAACCACGCCGCGATGTGCCGCGGCTCGCTGCCAGTCGTCAGGTCGTAGATGTGGCAGTTGGACGACAGCCCGCCGGCCCGGACGAAACCGCGGATCACCGCCACCGCCGGTTCGGGGATCGCGTCGATCACGTTGCCGGCACCGTCGGTCGGATCGAGCGCGTTGTTGCAGTTGACCTTGATCGCCAGCACGCGGGTCTCGGGAGCCGACAGCGGAAACACTGCGCGCCAGGCATCGTCCGTCGAGCCGCCCATCAGCAGCCGGACGGCCTCGTCGAGCATCACGAAGACGGCCTCCTGGTCCACGTGGTCGCGGTACATGCCGCCCGCCTTCGGCCAGCGGGCGGCCATGCCGTTGTGCACGTGGACCACTCGCGGCAGGCCGGCTTCTCGCGGCGAGAGGGCCCACGCCCGGGCGGGGCCCAGAAGAGGCGCCACGCCGGTCCAGGCGGCCGCTCTGAGGAAGTCGCGTCGATCGAGCCGCAGCGGTTTCATGCCGTCCTCCCGAGGGTCACGGGGCAGTACGCCGGCGGGCGAGCCGCGGCAACGTGCATCTTCGCATCGTCGGAAGATGGCTGACTCGCGCGATGCGCCCGATTAGTTTTTTCCGGGGGCCGTGCCTCGCGTCCTCATGCGACCACTCCTTCCGGGTAAGGTAGGAGCTGG
>JAJRXN010000330.1 GCA_024276295.1 Acidobacteriota bacterium | reverse complement strand
GGTGAACACGAGCAGGGAGCGCGAGCGCCTGGCATCGCTCGGTTACGTCGGCAGTGCACTGGACGAGCCGACCGACACCGGTGAGCTTCCGGACCCCAAGGACCATATCGCCGAGATCGAAGCGATGTGGTCGGCCATCGATGCCGTCGGCAAGGAACCGGGGCTGGCCGCGGAACGACGCGTCCTGGACCTCACCGAGCGCCTGGGGATCGTCCACGAACCGGCCTTGCGCACGGTCGCCCGCAATTTCCTCGCTGCCGGCCATGTCGACGAGGCGGAACGGGCGATCGAGCAGCTCGACCTCTCGTCGGATCCCAAGACGCTCGTCGTCGCCGGTGAAATCGCATTCCAGCGCGGGGACCGGCATGCGGCCCGTTCCGCCTTCGAACGCGCCCGGAGACTCGACGGCGACAACGCACGCGCCTGGCTCGGGCTGGGACTCGTCTCGCTGGCCCGGGGGCGGCTGGAGGAAGCGGCGCGTGAACTCCAGCGCGCCACGGAACTCGATCCGGAACTGGCCGAAGCGTGGAACGGCCTCGGCGTCGTCCGGGCACGCCAGGGAGACCTCGGTGCCGCTGCGACGATGTGGGAACGAGCCACGGGCCTCGACCCCGAACTCGCCGATGCCTGGTACAACCTGGCGATCGTGCAGCATCGCGCCGGAAACGTGGAAGCCGCGGCCCGCGTCCTCGAGCACTACATTCCGCTCGCCCAGGAGCCGGACCGCAGCCGTGCGCGTGCCCTCCTGGAGCAGCTCCGCTGATCGCCTCTCCGCTCCCCGGATCGGTCAGTCGGAACCCTGCTGGAGTGCCTCCACGAGCGCCGCTTCGGTCTCGCGGTCCGGGTCGTCCGGGGGCGCGAGTTCGAGAAACTTCTGCAGTTCGGCGACAGCCTGGTCGGTCTTTCCCTGGGCGAGATAGGCTCGTCCGAGCAGGCGATGGAAGAGCGGCTGTTCGGGGGCGGCCCCCGTCGCCCAGGTCATGAGATTCGCCAGGGCATCCATCTCGTTGCTGTTGTACAGCTCGATCGCCGCGTTGTAGAGCGAGAGGGCAACATCCTCCTGGCGGAGATCAAGCCGGCGGAAGTGCTCGAGCGCCGCCTCCGGCTTGCCGGTGTCCGTGTAGAGCTGCGCCAGCCGGAGGCGCACCGCGTGCTGGGCGGGATCCACGGTGAGGATCCGCTCGAGCACGCCGATCGCGTCGTCGGCCCGGTCGAGCTGTTCGTACGCGAGCGCCAGGTTGGTCATCACGGCAACGTCGCCCGGCTCGCGCTCGAGTTGCCGCTCGAGCGCACCGACGGCATCTTCGATCAACGATCGAGCCGCTGCTGAGTCTTCCCCGCTCATCTGCCGGGCCTTCTCGAGCAGCACCGTCCCAAGGAGCCCCGAGATGCCGGGATACTCCGGGTCCAGATCCCGGGACCGACGAAGGGCATCGAGTGCGGCGTCGAGTCGACCAAGGCGCCAGAGCGCCACGCCCTTCAGGTACAGTGCCAGCGGGTGATCCGGATGGTCCTCGAGCGCGTCGTCCGCCTCCTCGACGACTTTCTCGAAGTCACCCTCCCTGTAGGAGATCGCCGCCCGGGAAAGCTCGGGCGAATCCGCCTC
>JAJRXN010000329.1 GCA_024276295.1 Acidobacteriota bacterium | reverse complement strand
GCGACGGCACGACGCGCACGGCGACGTCCCTTCCCGGCGCGAACAGCCCGAGGCTCGCCGGTTCGTACTCGCCGCGCGCGGCGGCGAGTCGCAGCGGACGGTCGCGCTCGGCGGCCGCCGGGCGATCCTCGAGGTAGATCGGCCGCGCCCAGTGCCGGACGAACGGCACGATGGCGGCGTCCGACGCCGGGGCGGGAGACCGGCCGCACGCCGCGAGCGCGCCGAGCAGGACCAGCGCGCACGCCAGCACGCGGGCCCCGCCCGGCCTCACGGGTCTCCTTTCCGGTACGTTCCCATCAGTTCGGCGACGCCGAGCACGTGCGGTTCGATCCGGCGCAGGATCTCGCCGCGCGTCGGTCGCCCGAGATCGCCCAGCGTCGTGTCGAGGGCATAGAGCCGGAAGAAGTAGCGATGCCGCCCGATCGGCGGGCAGGGACCGCCCCAGCCGGGACGCCGCCAGTCGTTGAGGCCGTCACGGGCGCCGGGTGGCGGCGCGCCGTTGCCGGCCCCTTCGGCCAGCGACCGCATCTCGGCCGGGATGTCGTAGAGCACCCAGTGGCTCCAGGTCATCTTCGGCGCCGCCGGGTCGGGGGCGTCGGGATCCTCGACGACCAGGGCGAAGGCGGCCGTTCCTTCGGGCGGATCCGACCAGTCCAGCCGCGGCGAGACGTCCTCTCCCTCGCAGGTGTGGCGTCGGGGAATCCTGCCCTCGTGCTCGAACGCAGGCGACGACAGCGTGAATGCCATCTCTCGGCCCTCCCGGACGCGGGGAGCCGTGTCCTCGCCGGTCGCCGGGTACGCGGCGGCGAGCACGACGAGCGCCGCCGCGAACGGCAGCGGCCGGCGGATGCCGGCCGTCCCGCAGCGATGAGTCCTCACGCCGGCATGATCCCGCCGGCCGCGGGCTGCCGTCAAGCCGCCGTCACCGCGCGAGCCCGAGCTGGTCGAGCACGAAGGCGTAATCGAACGCGATCTCCTCGAACCGCCGGTAGCGGCCCGACGCCCCGCCATGACCGGCTCCCATGTTGGTCCTGAGCAGCACCGGGCCGCGCGGCTTCCCCTCGGCGCGCAGCCGGGCGACCCACTTGGCCGGCTCCCAGTACTGCACGCGCGGATCGTGCAGGCCCGCCGTGACCAGCAGCGCCGGGTAGGGTCGGGGGCCGACGTTGTCGTACGGCGAGTAGCCCAGCATCGCGCGGAAGAACGTCTCGTCGTGCGGATCGCCCCACTCCTCGTACTCGATCACGGTCAGCGGCAGGTCCTCGTCGAGCATCGTGTTGACCACGTCGACGAACGGCACGTGCGCCACGGCGACGCGGAACAGCTCCGGGCGCATGTTGAGCACAGCGCCGATCAGCATGCCGCCCGCACTGCCGCCCGAGATCGCCAGCCGGTCGCGGCTGGTCCAGCCCTCTGCGATCAGCGTCTCGGCCGTGGCGATGAAGTCGCGGAACGTGTTCGGCTTGTCGAGGAACTTGCCGGCTTCGTACCACGCGCGTCCCATCGCCGCGCCGCCGCGCACGTGGGCGATGGCGAACACGACGCCCCGTTCGAGCAGGCTGACCCGCTCGGGCCGGAATCCCGGGTCGATCGTGATGCCGTACGCTCCGTAGCCGTAGAGCCAGAGCGGGTGCGAACCGTCGCGCGCGGCGCCCCGTCGGTGCACCAGCGAGATCGGCACCCGCGCTCCATCCGGGGCGGTGGCCCACAGCCGGGTCGTCTCGTAGTCCTCGGGATCGTAGCCGCCGTGGACCGCCTCGCGCTTGACCAGCGTGCGGCTGCGGGAGTCCATGTCGTACTCCCAAGTCGACCACGGCAGACGCAGCGACGAAGTCTCGAAGCGCAGCG
>JAJRXN010000328.1 GCA_024276295.1 Acidobacteriota bacterium | reverse complement strand
CGTCGACGATCAGATCGCCGAACGCATCCCGGCCGTGCGGGCGGACGCGGGCACAGGAGACCTGGGCCGGATCGCCCCCGGCGTCGGCCCCGCCTCCGGCGGCGACGTAGCCGAGCGTGCGGAGCTGGGCCTGCGCCTGTTAGACGACCTCGGGCGGCATCGAGGCGCGCGGCAGATCCAGCGCGGCGATCGCCTCGTGGCGTTCGGCGAGGGCCGTCCGCAGCCGGAGCGTGTCCTCCGGGCGCTCGCCCGCGACGTCGCGCCGCTCGCCGGGATCGGCATCGAGGTCGAACAGCGATTCTCGACACGCGCGGGCGTCGAGCACGTACTTGAGCGCTCCTTCGCGCAGCGCGACCTGGCACGCTCTCCGGATCGTGCGCGAACACGGGGCCGACCATGGGGAGTCGTCGTGCCCGGCGCCTTCCGCCAGCGGCAGCGCCGGAAGGACACCGAAGTCACGGCCGTCGAGACCGGCGAGCTGGAGCAGGGTCCGGCCGAGACCGCCCGTGGACACCGGCTGCGCGATCCGGGCAGGCTGCAGGCGGCCCGGTGCGAAGAGCATCAGCGGGACATGGACGTTCGGTTCGAACACGTGATTCGTGTGGCCGAGAAACCCGTGTTCGACGAACGACTCGCCGTGATCACCGACGATGGCGACGACGAGCCGCCGCTCGAGCCCGAGCCTGCGGATCGTCTCGAACAGCCGAGCGATCCAGTCGTCGGTGAACCGGCATTCGGCTTCGTACCGCCCGCGGAGGAACGAGGCCTGCTCCGGCGAGACGGGATTGCGGACCCACTTGAGGCACTGGACGTCGTCGTTCTCGGGTTCCTCGCCCTGCACGAACATCGCGTCCCACGGCGGCTGCGGGATGTAGTTGTAGTGCGGATCCCACAGGTGGACCCAGAGGAAGAACGGCTCGTCGGACCACTGTTCGAGACGGTACCGGAGCTTGCCGATCAGCGACGGGGACGAGATCCGGTTGTGGCCGAAGCTCTCGAACTCGTACTGCTCGAAGCCGCGCTCGAACCCGTACTCCGCCCGCAGGGTCACGGCGGGAACGATCGCTCCGGTGCGGTAGCCGGCGGCGCGGAAGTGCTGGGCGAGGGTGCGGATCGAGCCGGCCAGGGCCCGGTCGTGCTCCTCGACGCCGTGGGCGGCCGGGTCGAGGCCCGTCATCACCGACATCATGGACGGGGTCGTCCACGGCGCCGGAGCCATCGCCTGTTCGAAGACCACCGCGCCCCGGGCCAGCTCGTCGAGTGTCGGCGTCACCGGCTCTCCGGCGATCGTCCTGCCGATCTCGTCGGCACGCAGCGAATCGATCGAAATGAGCAGCACCGATGGGCGGTCGGAACGGCAGGCCGCACCGGCCAGGGCGGCCGCGGCCAGGGCGAGCATCGTCACGGTCGACAGGCGCATCGTGTCCTCGCATGCAGGCGGCGCCCGGTCGGCGCCCGAAGGAGTGTAGCCCGGAGGTGCGCGGCCCGCCCCGGGGCGGCGGAGCGGGGAGGCGGTATATTGCGGTTTTCCCGCGGAGGTGGAGCCGTGCTCGACATGCAGCGCGCCCGCGAGCTGATCGAGGCGTTCGGGAGCCGGCGCGTCGCCGTCGTCGGTGACGTCTACCTCGACGAGTACGTCCACTGCCGTCCTCTCGGTGTCTCGCCCGAGATGCCGGTTCTGCGGGCCGTCGAGCAGCGGGTCGATCGCATGCTCGGGGCGGCGGGGAACATCGCCGCGAACCTGCGGGCGCTCGGAGCCGACGTACTGCTGGCCGCAGTCGTCGGTGACGACGACGCGGCGCGCACGATTCGCAGGCTGGCCGAGGGTCTCGGCGTCGACTGCTCCGCGCTGGTGTGCGATCCCGCCCGTCGTACCGGCGTCTTCAGCCGCGTCGTCCTGCACGGCGGGTCCGGACCGGGACACCACCAGATCAGGGTCGACCGCGAGTACACCGCACCGCCCGACCGGGCGGCGTGCGACGCCCTGCGCGACGCGGTCGGCGCCTGGCTGCCGGAGCGGGGCGCGCTCGTCGTCGCCGACTACGACGAGACCGGCGAGCGCCACGGCCTGGTCGGCCGATCCCTGCTCGACGATCTCCGGGCGCTCGCGCGCCATCGTGGTGCGCCGGTCTTCGCCACCTCGCGCAGGCACCCGAAGCTCCTGCACGGCGTGGCGCACCTGTTCGTCAACCGGGTCGAAGCGGAGCGCCTCGGCCTGCGGGCCGGGGACGAGCCGCAGGCGTTCGCCACCCGGCTGCGGGAGCAGGGAGACCACGACGTCGTCACGCTGACCCTCGGGGCCGATGGCGTGGTCGCCGCCGGACCCGACGGGGCGTTCGCGCTCGAGGCGGTTCCGGGACGCGTCGTCGACCCCTGCGGGGCCGGCGACGCGTTGCTCTCGGCCACGGCGCTGGGACGCCTTGCGGGAGGCACGCTGCGCGAGGCGTCGGAGCTGGGCGTCCACGCCGCGGCACTGGCGGTGTCCCACGCCGGCACGCGGGCGATCAGCGGGCCGGAACTCGCGGTTCAGGTGCGCTTCCGCGGGGCCGGCGGCGGCAAGCTCCACGATCCCGGGAGCCTGGCCGGCATTCTCGACGGCCTGCGCGAGTCGCGGAAGATCGTCTTCACGAACGGGTTCTTCGATCTGTTCCATTCGGGGCACGTCGAACTGCTGCGTCAGGCGCGGAAGCTCGGAGACCTGCTCGTCGTGGCGCTCAACTCCGACCGCTCGACCCGCGAGAACAAGGGCGAAGGCCGGCCCGTGCTCGACGAGCGGGAACGGGTCGACATCCTGGCGGCGCTCGAGTTCGTCGACTTCGTCACCGTGTTCGACGAGCTGACGCCGATCAACGTGATCCGGCATGTCCGACCGCACCTGATCGTCAAGGGCGGCAACTACCGGCCCGACGAGGTGGTCGGCAAGGACTTGGTGGAGTCGTACGGCGGCCGGGTCGTCGTCAGTCCGTATGCGGGGCGGATGACGACCGAGAAGCTGATCCGTTCGATCCGGAACGCCTCGGACGGCACGAGGCCGGAATGAAGTCCTGGGAGCGCGAGCCGCGGACCCACGTCGAGCTGATCGGTCGCTTCATCCAGCTCGCCGGGGTCCCCGAGGCCGAGGCGCGGATTCTCGAGGCGGAGCTGCGACGCTACATGGAGGTGCGGCTCGAGCGGGGCCGCTGGATGCCGGGGGAGATCACCCGGCTCCATACCGAGTGGTACCGCGAGCTGTACCGCACGCTCGGCGTCGATGATCCGTATCGTGAACTCAAGCGGCGGTCCGACGAATTCGCACGCCGGCTGGTCACGCGGCTGGATCTGCCGTCGCTGCGGGACCGGCTGCTGGCCGCGATCGTCGCCAACCGCCTCGATTTCGGCGTGGCCGCCAGCGATCCGTCCCGGCTGCCGGTCGACGAGGGCGACTTCGCCGACGTCGGCCGGGCGGAACTCTGGGCCGACGACCTGCCGCGGCTCGAACGCCGGCTGCGGGCGGCGCGGCGGCTGCTGTACCTGGTCGACAACCACGGTGAGCTGCACTGCGACCGGCTCGTGCTCGAGGAGATCGCGACGCGTCATCCGCGGATCGAGCTGCACGTCGCCTGCAAGGCGTCGCCGATGATCAACGACGTGACGGCCGACGAGGCGCGCGCGCTCGGGCTCGGGCAGTGCGCGCACGTCCTGTCCACCGGAACCAACGCCTTCGGCGTTCCGCTCGACGAGGTCAGCGACGAGTTCCTCGAGGCGTGGGAGCGCGCGGACGTCGTGGTCGCCAAGGGACAGGCGCACCTCGAGTTCTTCGTCGAGCACGACACGCCGAAGGTGTTCCACGCGGCATTCACCAAGTTCGCGATCCACGACCCCGTGATCGGCACGATTCCTGCGGCCGTGCCGCTGATCCTGTGGTCGGGACGGTACGGGAGGGGCAAGCCGCCCTACCCCGGCCCCCCGCGGAGCGGGGCGCGGTGAGCGGCCCGGCGGACATCGAACGCCGGGTCCGCGCCGCCCTCGAGCGGGGGAGCGGCCTGCTGAGGGCAGTGCCGGCGATCGTGTTCCGGGACACCTACAGCGGTCGAGGCGTGCTGGCCGACAACCTCTCGTGGGACAGCCCGGCGGCCGACGAGCGCGGCTACCTGCCGGTCGAGTGGTGGGTGATGTCGCTGACCGAGGCGAAGAACAACCGGCCGCGGCCCGGCGAGGGGGTCACGCGGCTGCTCGTCGAGGACACGGTCGTGCCGCTGCCGGAAGCGCTCGCCGCCGTGCCCCGGCTGTTCGGTGGTGCGCGCGACCGCTGGCCGCTGATCAAGCTGCTCGACATCGGGGGAGAGCCCGTCCGGCCGGACTTCTCGGACACGCCCGAGGTCCCGCCGATCCCGGTCCACGTCCACGGGGGAACGATCCGGCAGGGGCAGCCGGTCGGCCCCGGCAAGCACGAGGCGTACTTCTTTCCGCCGCTCGACGTTCGCGGCCTCGAGCCGCCGCGGGACGTGATCACGCGGCTCGGCGTCCGCTGCGACGTGACGCCGGAGGAGTTCCGGCAGGCGGTCGAGGCGTTCGGCACGAGCGACCGCGCGTTCGAGCTGCTCAACGCTTTTCCGGTGGTGCCGTTCGACGGCTGGGACATCCGCCCGGGGATCGTGCATGCCCCGGGGCCGTGGCCGACGGTCGAGGTCCAGACTCCCCAGGACGACTACAACCTGCTCTCGTGGCAGCTCGGCCGGCGGCTCGGAGCGGACCAGCGCGAGGCGGCGTTCGAGCGGTTCGTGCTCCGCGGGCTCGCGTCGGTCGATGCACTGCTCGCGCGGGTCGTCGACTGGGGCGCGTCCACCGCGCCGGACTTCCGCCGGAGCGCGTTCCGGCCGGCGCGGCTGCTCGCGCACGGATCGTGGGGCCGGCGTTTCCGCACGTTCTCGGGGAGGTTTTCCGGCGAGATGCTGGCGATCGAGCCGGGCGCGGTGATGGATCTCGCCGCATCGGACGAACCCCGCGCGCTGGTCGTCTGGGCGGGGCAGGGGGCGGTCGGACCGTTCGACGCGGCGGCGGCGGAGGAGGACACCGCGGAGTTCCTGCTCGCTCCCGGCTGGCCGGCCCGGCTGGCGGCCGGCACCGCCGCGCCGCTGTGGGTGCTGACGTTCTCTCCGATGTCCGCCCGCGTCCG
>JAJRXN010000327.1 GCA_024276295.1 Acidobacteriota bacterium | reverse complement strand
GCGGACTCCCATCGGTCAGTCCGCCGCGTCCGCGTCGTCGAGCGGCACCGCCTGGTATCGGCCGCGGTCGTCGCGTGCCAGGCGGGCGAACGCGGTGTCGGAATCGTGCGTGAAGAACAGCCGTCCGCGACGCGCGTGCAGATTCTCGAGCAGCTCGCGCTTCTCGTCGATCACCCGCTCGGCGAAGCGGTCGTAGCCCATCGTGATCGGCAGGTGCGTCCACGGCCGGCCGGGGATCAGGTCGGCGGCGAAGACCAGCGGCCCGCGGCCCGTGTCGATCTCGGTGACCAGCATGCCTGGCGTGTGCCCGTCGCTGACGAAGAACCGGTAGCCGCGGCCGAGCGTGTCCGACCGCTCGCCGTCGACGACCTCCAGCCGCCCGCTCGCCTCGAGCAGGGCGGGGAGTTCCGGGATGAACGACGCGCGGTCGCGCGGGTGCGGCGCCTGCGCGCGTTCCCAGGCGGTGCGGCCGACGACGATCCGCGCCCGGGGGAACAGCAGTTCGGGCGCCTGTCCTTCGCGGTATGCCGTCAGCAGGCCGCCGGCATGATCGAAGTGCAGGTGGCTCAGGACGATCACCGCGATGTCCTCGTGCGGGACGCCCGCTGCGGCAAGGCTGTCGAGCAGCACGTGCCGCTCCTCGACGACGCCGTAGCGCTCGCGCATCTTCGGCTCGAAGAACGCACCGACGCCGGTCTCGAAGAGCACCAGCCGGTCGTCCTCCTCGACGAGCAGCGCGCGGCAGGCCAGCGGAATGCGATGGCGCTCGTCCGGGGCGATCCAGCGCTCCCACAGCACGCGCGGGCAGTTGCCGAACATCGCGCCTCCGTCGAGGCGCTGGGAATTGCCGGCGAGCGGGCGGAATCGGCGAGGCACGTCGGATCCTCCGGGCGGTCGGCCGCGGCGCGGCGTCGAGCGTCGCATTCTCGCGCCTCGGGGCCCCGCTGTCACACGCGCGCGGAGCGGCGGACAGGCCGCGGCGGACGGAGCCCCCGTTCCGTCCGCCGCGTGTGCGGGTGGCGTCGCGTCAGCGAGGCGGGCTGCCCGTCTCGGCGCTGGCGATGACCTCCGCGCTGGCGTCGGAGTCGTCATCGGCATGGACGAGCACGGTCGTCCCGCCAGAGGGGACCAGCGCCTCGAGGCGCGCCAGCGTCGTCTCGAAACGCGCGTCGTCATCGAGCGCGGCCGCCTGGCGCGCCGCCTCGGCGGCGCCGGCGATCGCGCCCGTCCGCTCGCGGGCCAGCGCCAGATTGTGCCAGGCGATGGCCAGTCCGGGATCGGCGGTCACCGCCTGCTCGAGGGCCTCGACCGCGCCGGTGGCGTCCCCGCCGACCAGGAGCAGAAAGCCGAGGTTGTTGGCCGGCCACGGATCGTCCCGGTCGAGTTCCATCGCGCGGCGGAACGCCTCGGCGGCACCGTCGTGGTCACCGCGGGCGAGTCGCACCCGTCCGAGCACGTTGAGCGCATCGGGCGACTCGGGATCGATCGCCAGGGCCCTGTCGACCGCTTCCGCGGCGCCGTCGACGTCGCCCCGGTCGAGCCGGACGCGCGCGAGATTCAGCGGAGCACGCACGAAGCCGTCCGCCGCCCAGGCGACGTCGACCAGGGTCGTCTCCGCGTCCTCGAGCCGTCCGGCCTTCCAGTACGCCAGGCCGAGCAGGTAGCGGTCGTACGTCGAGGCTTCGCCGCGTTCGGCGGCCGCCTCGAGCAGATTCGCCGCGCGCGGGTAGTCCGCCGCGGCCCAGGCCCGGCGACCCGCCTCGAGCACGTCGGCCGGCAGCGGCTCCTCGACCGTGGGAAGCGTGGCTTCCACGGAGCCGGCCTCCGGCTGCGTGTCCACGGGAGGCGGGGCGAGGGCGACCGGTTCGGCCGGCACGGCGGGCGTGGCCGCCGGGCGGGTGGCGGCGGCGGGGATCGTGCGCCGCGTCTCGCGCGCGGTGCGATCCGGCTCCTCGTCGAGCGAGCAGGCGGCGACGGCGAGCAGCGCGAACTGGAGGACCAGGAGGCGGGGCAGGGGCGTGCGGATCATCGTCTTCTCCTTTCGTGCGGGACGGAGGCCCGCGCCCGGGAGGAACGCACGATCCGTGCCCGGCGCCGCGGGCAGGCCGAACCCTCTGCGAATCAACGGCTTGAAGGAGTGGGGCGCCGCGCCGAGGACCGGCCGGCCGTGGCCGGCGGGCCACAGGCGTGGCCCGGGGGCCACGACGCTTCAGGACCGGGGACGCAGTCCGAGCGCGCGCAGCTTGCGGTGCAGGGCGCTGCGGTCGAAGCCGAGTTCCCGCGCCGCGGCGCTCACGTTGCCGTCGTGGCGGTCGAGGGCGTAGGCGATGAACCGCCTTTCGAACGCGGCGACGGCATCGGCGAGCCGCCCGCCGTGCGGCAGCCCGCCGCCGCCGCCGGACGGCGTGCCGGCGAGATGGCGTGCGACGATTTCCGCGGTGATCTCGTCGGCGTCCGGTTCGAGGATCACGATCCGCTCGGCGAGGTTGCGGAGCTGCCGGACGTTGCCGGGCCAGCGCTCCTGCTCGAGCCGGCGCCGGGCGGCGTCGGCCAGCCGCGGCGCGCGGCGGCCGACCTCGCGCGCGCTGCGGGCCAGGAAGTGCTCGCACAGCGGACCGACGTCTTCCGGCCGTTCGCGCAGCGAGGGGACGCGGAGCGTGACGACCTCGAGCCGGTAGTAGAGATCCTCGCGGAACCGTCCGCCCGCGACCTCCTGCGCCAGGTCGCGGTTGGTCGCCGCGACGATCCGGGCGTCGACCGGCGTTCCCTGCTCGGCGCCGACGCGCTCGATCTCCCCCTCCTCGAGCGCGCGCAGCAGCTTCGGCTGCACCGCGAGCGGGACCTCGCCGATCTCGTCGAGAAACAGCGTGCCGCCCGAGGCGCGCTCGAAGCGGCCGCGACGGTGGTGCGTCGCCCCCGTGAACGCCCCCTTGACGTGTCCGAAGAGTTCGGCCTCGAACAGCTCGTCCGGCACCGCCGCGCAGTTGACGCGCACGAGCGGCCCGGCGCTCCGCGCCGACAGCGCGTGGATCGCCCGGGCGACGAGTTCCTTGCCGCTGCCGCTCTCGCCGAGGATCAGCACCCGGGCCGGCGACGGCGCGACGCGGGCGATCGTCTCCCTGAGCGCGCGGATCGGCGCGCTGTCGCCGACGATCGCGCCGAGCGCCGCCTCGGCCTCCTCATCGTCCGGCTGCTCGGCCCGTCGATGGGCCTCTTTCAGGGCGCGACGCAGCCGCCAGAGCAGCACGTCCGCGGTGACCGGCTTCTCGAGAAAGTCGACGGCGCCCCGTCGCAGCGCCTCGACGGCGTTGTCGAGGCTGGCGTGGGCGGTCAGCACGAGGGCCGGCGGGGCGTTCTCCTCGTCGGCCAGCGCGTCGAGCACCTCGAGCCCGCCGAGACGCGGCATCGTCAGGTCGAGCAGCACGGCGTCGATCCCTCCGCGCCGGAGCCTGCCGACCGCCTCGACCCCGTCCCGGGCTTCGGCCGTCTCGAACCCCTCGCCTCGCAGCGTGCGCGCCAGGGCGCTCCGCACGCCGGGCTCGTCGTCCACGATCAGGATCCGGCTCACCGAGTCCTCGCTGGTCGTCTCACCTCGTTCAGGTCCTGTTTAGTTGCCGGGGTCGCGAAAACGCGTTTCTTCCCGATGCCAAATAGAAAGGCGGGCAGGGGGAAGACCGCCGGCGCCGGAGCGAGTCTCGCATGGGACGAGGCGCAGGGCATCGGGGCCGGAAGGAAGCACAGGGCGGTTCGCGCCCTGCCGCTCTTGTCGTCCTGATTTCGGCAGTTTTCGCGGCGTTGCTCGCGGACCAGCCTTGGACCCCGTCCGTCGTCGCGGCCGCCGGGTCGCTGGCCGGACTGCTGATCGGGTTCTGGGGAGGCGAGCGGCTGATCGTCCGCTGAGCGGGGGAGGAGGACCTGTCCGGAGTGGATCCGGGGCGGGTCCGGGACCTCGGGAGGAGAAGGGAAGGGCATCGTGCCGATCCATCGGGGCTGTCCCGGCGAAGTGCGGGGGCAGGATCGGCCTGGTGCTCTTCCCGCATTCTCCGCCGCGCGCGACCGCCGCGGTCCGTCCCGCGCCTCGACCGGTCAGTGGGCCGCACCGAGCGATTCCGCCATCGCCAGCTTGTAGCCGAACCCGCGCACCGTGACGACCCGCTGCGGACGGGACGGATCGTCCTCCAGCTTGTGCCGGATGCGGTAGATGATCACGTCGAGGCTGTTCGTGTTGAACTTCTCCTGGTAGCCCCAGACGCTCTCGAACAGCGTCTCGCGGGAGATCGCCTTGTTGGGGTAGCGCGCGAGGAATGCCAGCACGTCGAACTCGCGCCCCGTCAGCCCGACCGGACGGTCGCCCCGGCGCGCGTCGCGGTCGTCGAAGTCGATCTCGATTCCGCCGCCCAGGTCGAGGCGCCCACCGCGTGAGCCGGCATCGGCATACTCGCGGATGCGCCGGAGCTGGGCCCGGATCCGGGCGACGAGTTCGTCGGGATCGAACGGCTTCGTCACGTAGTCGTCCGCGCCGACCTCAAGACCCCGGATCTTCTCCGCCTGTTCGGTGCGCGCGGTGATCATGATCACCGGCATCAGCCAGCGGGCGCGGATGTTTCGGCAGAGCGCGAAGCCGTCCTCGTCCGGCAGGCCGAGGTCGAGCAGGAGCAGGTCGACCGGCGTCTCGTCGAGCCGCGTGCGGGCCTCGTCGGCCGAGGTGGCCGTGACGACCTCGAAACCGTGCTCACCGAGGGTCCGGCCGAGCATCGCCTGCGTGATCGGGTCGTCATCGACGACCAGGACGCGTGCCTTCTCGTGGGCCGCTCCCACCATGTGCGGAGATCTCCTCGCCACCCCCTGCGGACATTCTAGCTCCGATTCATCCTTTGTTCGCCGAAGGTTCGTCGCGGACCGCCGGAAGTTCCACGATGAACTCGGTTCCACCCCCCTGCCGGGGAGCCGCCCGGATCGTCCCGCCGTGCTCCTCGACGATCCGGCGCGTGATCGCCAGACCCAGCCCGCTGCCCCCTCCGCCCGTGACGTACGGCTCGAAGATCCGCTCGAACAGCTCGGGGGCGATTCCCGGACCGTCGTCGGCGATCGTCAGTCTCACCCGACCCGGCCGGGCAGGGCCGAGCGTGACGGTGATCGTCCCGCCCCGTTCCGCGAGCGCCGCCGCCGCGTTGCGCGCGAGGTTGGCCAGCGCCGCGGAGAGAAGTTCGGCATCGGCCAGCACCCGCGGGATCTTCCCCCCGTGCCGGATCCGCACGGCGATTCGTTCGCGGCCGGCGACCTGCCCCTCGACCGCCCGGCGGACGATCGGCTCGAGATCGACCGGCCGCGGGTCCGGCGCGGGGAGCCGGGAGTACTCGGCGAACTCGCGCACCAGCCGCTCGAGCCGGTCGACCTCCGCCCGGATCGCCGCGGGTTCCTCGGCGAGGGCGCGGTCCAGCGCGTCGGGACCGCGCCGCGCCGCCCGTTCGAGGTTGTCCACCGCCAGCCGGATCGGCGTCAGCGGGTTGCGGACCTCGTGGGCGACGCGCCGCGCCACCTCGCGCCAGGCGGCCTGACGCTCGGCATCGCGGCGGTGGAGCTGCTCTTGGTGCAGGGCGGCGATCATCCGGTCGATCGCGCGCGCGAGCCGGCCGATCTCTCCCGCGGCCCGCGGCATCGGCTCGGGCGCCAGGCCGCGCCCGGTGATCCGGTCGACCGCGCGCGCCAGCCGGCGCAGCGGGGCGATCCAGCTCGCGGCCAGCAGGGCGGCGAGGATCAGCCCGACCCCCGCTCCCGCCGCGATCCCTCCGGTCAGCGCCACGTGCAGCCGCCGCGCGACGCCGTCGTCGCCGATCGCGCCGAGCACCGCGCGCACCGCGGCGAGATCCCTCCGCCGGCCCCGCAGCGGGACGACGACCACCTCCGGATCGGGTCCGGCGGTCGCGCGGCCCGGAGGCGTCATCGTGACCTCGAGCGACCGCACGTCACCGGCAAGGCGTCGCCCGAGTTCTCCGGCCAGCTCGGCAGGACGCACGAGACGGCAGCCGATCAGGGCCAGCCCCGATCCGAACGGAGCGATCGGCAGGTCCTCGAGCCTGGCGGCACAGCGGACGAGGTGTCCTGCGCGCTCTTCCCACCACGAATCACCGTCCGCGACGCCGCCCCACGGCAGCGCGTCGGCCGCTGCGACCCCTTCCGCGAGCCGCTCGCGCGTGCCGAGCCGGAAGACCGCCCAGCCGTCGAGACCGCTGCGACGCGCGGTCCGGTCGATCTCCGCCCGCACCGCGTCGAGCGGGCCGCCCCTGGCGGCGGATGCCGCGTCCGGTGCCCAGCGGGTCACCGCATCCGCCGGATCGCCGTACCGTTCGAGCGCGCCGTTGATCGCCGAGGCGACCCGTACGGCGCGGACCGCCTGCTCGGCGGCGGCCGCCCGTTCGACGGCGCGGCGCAGCACGAGCCACGAGGTGCCGAGGCTCGCGGCGCTGACGGCGAGCAGGACGACCAGCAGCCGGGAGAAGAGGGACATGATCGACAGTCTGCCATCGGCCGCGGTGGCTGCGCTGCCGTGATCCGGGTAGATTCGCCGCCCGCGCGACCGCGGGTCGAGGACGTGCCGTTGCCGCATCCGCCACCGGAGGAGACCGTCGCCCGGCGCCGTCGCCGCGCCCGGAAGATCGTCGAGACGCTGGCCGGTCTCTACCCCGAGGCGGAGTGCGAACTCGAGCACGCCGATCCGTACCAGCTCCTCGTGGCGACGATCCTCTCGGCGCAGACGACCGACCGTGCGGTCAACCGGGTGACGCCGGCGCTGTTCGCGCGCTATCCGGACGCCGCGGCGCTCGCGGCCGCCGAGCCGCGCGACGTCGAGCCGCTGATCGCCTCGATCGGCCTGTACCGCAACAAGGCGCGCTCGATCGTCGGCGCAGCCCGCAGGATCGTCACCGACCACGGGGGAGAGGTCCCGCGCGAGCGCGAGGCGCTCGAGGCACTTCCCGGGGTGGGACGCAAGACGGCCAACGTCGTGCTCGGCAACGCGTTCGGCGTGCCGGCGCTGGCGGTCGACACCCATGTCCTGCGCCTGGCCGGCCGGCTCGGCCTCTCGGCCGCGCGCGATCCCCGCGGTGTCGAGCGCGACCTGACCGCGCTGATCCCGGAGGAGCGCTGGTCGTTCGCCAGCCATGCGCTGATCTGGCACGGGCGCCGGGTCTGCGGGGCGCGGATCCCGCGCTGCGAGGTCTGCGCGCTGGCCGACCTGTGTCCGGCAG
>JAJRXN010000326.1 GCA_024276295.1 Acidobacteriota bacterium | reverse complement strand
CCCGACCGTCCCGCGCCGACCGACGAGCCGGTCGCGGTCGTCAAGTGGGTCGACGGAACCGTGCTCGACACGGTCTGGCGCGTGCCGGAACGCGGCCGGCCGCGTTGACCGCCCGCGGGCCGCGCCGTATCCTTCCGTGCTGCGGGGCGCCGTGGCCAAGTGGTAAGGCAGAGGTCTGCAAAACCTCCATTCGCCGGTTCGAATCCGGCCGGCGCCTCCAGTCCTCACACCCGCCGGGCAGTCGGCCCTTCGTCTTGCGCGGCCGGCTTCAGCTCCGCATCTCCCCGTCGATGCCGGCGACCGCCGCGGTGACCGGCACGTCGCGTGCGGCACGCCGGGCGGCCTCGACGGCGAGGCCGTACAGCCCGCGGCAGCACGGGACTTCCATCACCAGCACGTGGATCGAGCGCACGCCCCCCTGGTCGATGATCGCCGCCAGGCGGTCGACGTAGTCTTCGATGTCGGCATCGAGCTTCGGGCAGGCGATGGCGAGCGCCCGGCCGTCGAGCACGTCGGCATGGAATCGGGGCATCGCGAACGCCGCGCAGTCGGCCGCCAGCACGAGATCGGCATCCCGGAAGAACGGCGCCGCCGGCGAGAGCAGGCGGAGCTGGACCGGCCACTGGCGCAGCGCGCTCGCCCGCCGCGGAGTCCCGGCGGCCGATGCCGGCTGTTCGAGGACCCGCGTCGCCGCCCCGGGGCAGCCCGTCGTCGCCGCCGCGGCCGCCGGTGCCGGTGCGTCCGGGGCGATCGGCTCGTCGAGCGACGGAAGTCTGGCCGACCGAGCGGGTGATCCGCCGAGCAGGGCGAGGTGCTGCTCGACCGCCTGCGGATCGAACTCCTCGGCCTCCTCGCGGATGATCGTGATCGCGCCGACGGGGCAGTGGCCGATGCAGGCCCCCATGCCGTCGCACAGCCGGTCGGCGACGAGCCGGGCCTTGCCGTTCTCGATCACGATCGCTCCCTCCTCGCAGGCGGGAACGCAGTCACCGCAGCCGTCACACAGCTCCTCGTCGATGCGGATGATCTCGCGCAGCGCCATCGGCGGGTCCTCCCTCCGCGACTCCGGGAAACAGGGAGTGCACGGGGGGCAGACTCTGGCACCGGAGCCGCGGCCCGTCCTTGCCTGCTGTCAAGCCCCGGAGAGGCGGAACAGCAGCGCCCGGACGAAGCGCGTGTCGGTCAGCGCGTCGACGGCCAGCATCGCGGTGTCCTGCTCGAGCCGGTCGGCGAGATGGCGGGCCGCGGCCTGCCCCAGGCCGGCTTCCCGCGCGAGATCGAACAGTCGCGAGGAAGCCCGTCTCGGCGGCGCGGTCCCCTCGAGCAGCCGGGCCAGCGCGATCCGTCCTTCCTCCCGGGTCAGCGGGACGGGCCGCATCGGCCCGTCGAGAGCCCGGCGCGCCAGGGCCGTCAGCACGATCTCCGACCACAGGCACTCTTCGGGTCGTTCCCGGCGCGCGGGAAGTTCGGCGAGTTCCGGAAGATCGTCCCCTCCGCGCATGCCGAGCATTTCGGTGACGAAGGCACCGAGATCGCCGATCACGTCGAGCACCTGGTCGGCCCGTTCGAGATCGGCGCGCTCGCGGAAGGGGCGCACGAGGCCGTCGTCCGCCAGACCGGGCCGGGAGAGCAGCAGTCCGCCGAGAATCTCGTCGAGCCCGGTCTCGAGTCGGGCCCGGCCGTGGGGAACGCGGGCCAGCCAGCCTTCGGCCAGCGAGCGCGCCCGCCGGGCCCGTTCGCGCACCGCGCCGACGCCGATCCGGCACAGGTCGAACGTCGGGATCCGTGCCAGGGCGCGCGCTGCCGTCTCCGGCTCCGTGGCCCCGAGTTCATCGAGAGCGAGCAGCACGTGGCTCAGCGCCGCCCGGAGGCCGGCGGCGTGCGTGGCGGGGTCGCCGAGCGGATCGCGGCTCGCCACCGCGAACCGGTTTCCGAGCCGGACCAGGCCGTGGGCCACGGCGGTCCGGGTCCGCTCGTCGAGTCGGCGGGCCGCCTCGGCCAGCAGGGCCGTCGCGTCCCGGGGCAGGGGCACGGGCAGCGCCGGAGGAGGGCCCCGCCGATCCGGCCCCTCGTCCGGCGGCTCCGGGACCGGAAGCGCCGCAAGGCGCTCGCGGATCGCCGCCCGCACCGGAGCCTGCTCGAGATGCCCGGCCGCCCAGACCTCGAGGGCCTCTTCCCAGGGTGGAAAGCCGCGCTCCGCGAGGCGGGACTGACGGTGTTCCCAGGCGGTTTCCTCCTGTTCGGCGGGGATCACACAGAGGACCTGTTCGAGCAGCGCCTCGTACGTCTGCCGCGAGTGTTCCCGCAGCAGCGCGAGGGCGTTCCACAGGGCGGGGAAGGCCTCTTCCGGGGCCTCGTCGCGCGGCTCGAGGAAGTACAGCCCGTCGAGCGTCGGCACCTGGCGATCCTCCGGCGGCCAGAAGTCCGGGGCCGTCGACTCGTCGAGCTTGTAGACATGGAGCAGGCGCGAGAGCAGCAGCACGACCGTCGTCTCGTCGGCCTCGAGCATGAACGCCACGAGTTGCTCGGGGTCGGCCCGGTGGAGCAGGCCGAGCCAGCGGCCGATCCGCTCGACGGCGAGTTCGTCGCCGTCCCAGCCGTCGAGGTCGAGCACGAGATCGACCTGCTCGCGGGTGGCCGCCGCGAGCAGGGCGAGCGCGTCGTCCGGGTCGGCCTCGACCAGCGAGAGGTAGAAGTCCTGCGGGGCGAGAGCGCGGATCAGGTCCGCGGGGCGATCCGAGGCGAGGATCGCCCGCGCGCGCTCGTCGGGGGGAAGCGCGAGAACCTGCCGTCGGATGTTGCCGGGTACCGGGCGATCACCGTCCACGGGGGCTCATTCTGCCCGCGTGGCAGGAGGGCTGCCATCGGAGAGCGCACGCGAAGAAAGGGGAGCGACCGCCCGTTCAGGCGGTCGCCCGGTGGGTCGTCTCGGAAGGGGGCTCGTGGACCGCGCTGGGTCGGAGGAGGATGCCGCCGCAGTTCTCGCAGCGGGCCGTCTCGAGCTCGGCGTCCTGCACCGCATTGTGCTGCCCGCACACGCAGACGATCGTGATCGTCACCTGGTGTCTCCTTCCCCTACAGGCGCCCGGAATATGCGCCGAATCGGGCCGGCCGTCCACGGAAATCACGCAGGAACCGCGGGTGTTTCCGCGGGAAGACCGGTCGGCTGGCCCGGTCCGGGCCGGCGGAACGGCCCGTCCGGCATAATGCGCGCCAGGCCGGGATGGCGGAACTGGCAGACGCAGGGGACTTAAAATCCCCTGGCCTTCGGGCCGTCCGGGTTCGAGTCCCGGTCCCGGCACCAGGGGCCTCCGTGCGGGACCCCGGGCCTCAGATCAGCCCGCGGGCTTCGAGCGAGACGAACCCGTCGTCTCCGACCACCAGGTGATCGAGCAGCCGCAGCCCGAGCAGTTCGCAGGCGGCCCTGACCGACCCGGTGAACGCGATGTCCTCGCTCGACGGCTCGAGCTGTCCGGATGGGTGGTTGTGCACCAGGATCAGGGCCGGTGCATTCGAGAGGATCGCCGGCTTGAGGATGTCGGCCGGGACGGCCCGCGCGGCAT
>JAJRXN010000325.1 GCA_024276295.1 Acidobacteriota bacterium | reverse complement strand
CGGCACGCTCTCCTTCGGTCGCCGGGCGACGTGAATCGTCATCTGGATCATGCTCCCGTCACGCACCTTGACCAGCGTGCCACCGAGGGCCTCCGCGGACGCCCGGAGCGACTTCCCGGCATCGCCCCCGTCTCCCCCCCCTCCTCGGTCGAACGGCGAGGCCTCGCTGACACCCGCCGCGCCGGGATCGGCGCCTCCCGCTTCGAGGGGCGCAGACCCGGTACCGAAGGAGCGATCGCGGTACTCGACGTGGACGACGACGTATTCTCCCCCGACGGCCTGGGTCACGTAGACGCCCGGGGGAAAGAACCCGATGCGGAATCGACCCTTGCGACCGGAGTTCACCTCGACCGGCTTGCCACCTTCCCGAGGAATGAACTTCAGCTCAAGGTGCTTGACAAGCTGTCCCTGCTCATCGACGACCTTCGCCGACATGCGCGCGGCAGCCAGCGAGGGTGTCCCCGCAACGGCGGCCATCAGCAGGCAGACCAGAAGCCCCCACGCGGCTCTGCCGCCAGCCGGAGCGCCGAAAGCCATCATGTTCATCAGTAAGATCCTCTGGGATCCGCCCGGACGAGTCTAGCACGCGGCAGAAGCGCATATCTGCCGGTGTCCGCACCATCGAATTCGAGAAGTCTCAAGGCGCGCCCGGGTCGTCATCCTCGAGCCGCACCCGCCCGGATTCGAGATCGGCGATCAGCGCCCGCGCCCGTTCGGCGTCGGCCGGGGCGACCTGGATCTCGACCCGGCCGAGTCCGTCGAGCGTGAAGCCGTGCACGTTCCGGAGCGCCTCGCCGCGGAGGATCGTGCGGATGCCGCGGGATTCGAGCAGTCCCCGGACGAGCTGCGCCTCGACTTCTCCCTGGGCCTCGGTGACCGTCACGTGCGCACCGGATTCGTCAGGCATCTGCATCACTCCCTGGAACGGCATCGCCATGCTGACCCGGCTCGGGCATCATCGCCAGCGAGGGGAGACGAGACGATGACGGACACTTGGAATCGCTGCGCGGACACCGCGGAACGCGCCGTGCGGGCCGGGTACGTCGCACTGCGTCCGTACTGGGAGCGCTCGCTCGCGCTCGACGTCGCGGAGAAAGGCAGCCACGACTTCGTCACCGAGGCCGACCTCGCCTCGCAGCGTGCGGTGGCGACGGTGATCGCCGGGGAGCACCCGGACCACCTGCTGCTCGGCGAGGAAGGCGAAGGCGCTCGCCTCGAGGGAGACCGACCGGTCTGGATCGTCGATCCGCTCGACGGAACGACGAACTTCATCCACGGCAATCCGGTGTTCGGCGTCTCGGTCGGCTGCTGGCACGAGGGCCGCGTCGTCGCCGGCGCGGTGCTCGACCCGCTGCGCGGCGAACTGTTCCGCACCGTCCGCGGCGGCGGTGCGCATGTCAACGGCCGGCGGCTGGCGGTCTCGTCGCGGCCGGGCCTCGACCACGCGCTGATCGGCACCGGGTTTCCGTTCCGGACGATCGACCGTCTCGATGCCTACCTCGCCACGTTCCGCGCGGTGCTCGCCCGCGCGTCGGGAATACGGCGGCCCGGGTCCGCCTCGATCGACCTGGCGTGGGTCGCCGCCGGTCGCTACGACGGGTTCTGGGAGGAAGGGCTCGGCCCGTGGGACGTCGCCGCCGGCAGCCTGCTGATCGAGGAAGCGGGCGGCGTCGTCAGCGATTTCCTGGGCGGCGACGACTGGCTCGCGGGAGGCACGTTCGTCGCCGGGACGCCGGGAGTGCATCGCGAGCTGCGGGAGATCGTCGCCCGCTGCCAGGCCGCCGGCCGGCGCTGAACACCGTCCCGGGACCATCTCCGGCCCGGCAAAGCATTGTGCTTGCGCGGGATACACGTCCTCCGCCCGAGACGAATCGTCGGTGCCCCTCTTGTTCACGAGCGATGCGAAGGTCTATATTCGATCTGTCGAATCTGGGGAAGGAAGAAGAGGCAAGAAAGGAGAATCGTCATGCGACGAAGGGACCAACGCACGATCCTCCACGCGTTCTTCTCCATCACCTCGGCCGCCGGCCTGCTGCTGGCTGCCACCGTGACGACGTACGCCGACGTCGTTCGCGACGAGGACGACGCGGTCTGGCTCGTCGATCACGTCGCCGACGGTGCCGCGATGGTCTATCACGGGCCCGTCAATGGCGAGCCCGAGCGGCTGCTGGTCACCGGTCGTCCCGGGCCGTTCTACCTCGAGGTCGTCGGTGGCGCCGTGCAGATCACTCCGTTCGACGAGTCGCTTCCCGTCTATCCGGAAACACGCGAGGCCGTACTCGACCTTGCAGCGGCACTGCTGGCGGCATCACGCAGCGAGTGGAGCGAACAGCCTCCGCGCCTGCTGCTCGAGGCGAGCGATGCTCTCGCGGATCGCGAACCGGTCCCGCTGAAGCCGTGGCCCGGTGGGCTCCCGCCGCGTCTGCAGGGGTGCTTCGGAGACTCGAAGTTCCGCGAGGACTGCGACAACTGCTGCGAGGGCAAGTGGCGCGAGGATCGCGACGAGTGCCGCGAGAGGCTCGACGAAGACAACACCGCGAACCTGCACCGCTGCCTTCAGTACGCCGCGATCTCCCTGGGAACGTGCACGGCACGCTGCACGTTCCTGCCGACCAGGCCGAGGGAAGGCAACCCGTAGCAGCAGCCTCCGGCGCGATGCGGTCCGGGCTCGCACCTCACTCCGTGAATCTCCGCACCCGGGAATCCGCGTGCGCGGCGAGCGCATCGACGAAGGCGCCGAGTACGTCGGTCCCGGCACGCTGGTCGAAGCCGAGGAACATCGGCGAGGGATTCAGCTCGAGGATCTTCGGACGGCCCTCGACGTCTTCCTTGAGATCCATCCCGTTGAATCTCAGGCCGAGCGTCCGCGTCGCCCGGCGGCAGACGTCTGCGGTCTCCCCGTCGAGATCGACCGCGACGATCGCCTTCTCGTTCTGGCGGTAGTCGAGCGTGTCGGCGTCGATGCGAAACGCGGCGACGACCCGGTCGTCGATCACGTAGACGCGGTAGTTCGTCCCCGGTAGCAGCTCCTGGAACGTCACCGGCGCGTTGGCCAGCCGAGCCAGTCGCGCCTCGTCGAGGTCCTCCGCGCGCAGTTCGCGCGTCGCCGCCCCTCCCGCCACGGGTTTGTAGATCACGCGCCGGCCGTCGGCGAACGCCCGCAGCGCCCGTGGATCGTTGGGCCACAGCGTGGCGGGAACGGGCAGGCCCGCCGCCTCGAGCAGCGCGAGCTGGTACGGCTTGCGGGTCGCATCGGACGAGGCGAGCGAGTTGTAGACCGGCACGCCGAGCATCTCCCAGCGCCGCACCAGCGAGAGCAGCAGTTCGCCCTTCTCGCGAAAGACGATCATCGTCCGGCGCCAGTTCTCGCGCATCTCCTCGTCGGCGTCGACGAGATAGCTCATCGGCGAGATGTACAGGCTGCGCATGTACACCGCCGCCGGTCGGCCGATGTCGGCATCGTCGAGCGTGACCTGGTCGGCGCGCGTGCCGAGCGAGAGCCTGTGCCCCGCGGGGTACTGCAGCGCGTCGAGATGCACGGCGCGGACATCGCGCCCGCGCAGCGCGTCGATCACCGCCCGCGCGTGATCATCCTCGGCCGCGCCGATGACGACGACGGGCGGGCGCGTGTCTCGTGGTTCGGGCATTCCGTGATGTCTCCCCGGCTCGGCATCGAGCAGACGGCCCGACCGGAGCGCTCCCGGCCGGGCCGTGCGTTGGACTCGAGGTCCGTGACCGCAGCGGTCACTTGTCCCAGCAGCAGGTGTCGCAGGGCGGGGCCTCCTCGCAGCAGGCCATCGTCGTCGGAAGACAGCACTTGCACGGCTTCGGCGGCCAGCCCCAGCCTCCCTGCACTTCCTCGAGTTCTTCGATGAACAGTTCACGCATGATGGGTCTCTCCTCTCGCCGGGTCCTGGTCCGGCGTTGACGCGCCGCGCACCGGCCCCCCATGGCCCGGGCGCGACGGCGCTCCATGGACACCTTCTTTCCTTTCCGCCGGAAGGCGGATCCCGAGCGCCGTGGCCAGCAGTCCGGGCTGGCGCGCGAGCAGCGCGCCGAGATCGGCCACCGGCGCTTCCCACGGGCGGCCTCCGATCAGCACGGTCGGCGTGCCGCGCTGGAGGCGCACGGCCAGCTCGTCGGCGGTGCGCACCGCCTGCCGGCCGCGGTCCATCAGTTCCGCGAGCCGCGGATCGTCCGCGGGCAGCCCGGTCCACTCCTCGAGCAGCACGTCACCGCCGGAGCGTCCGGCGGTCTCGAGCGCCGGCCACGGATTCGCTTCGAGTTCGATGAACTTCGCCATCGTCGCCATGCCGCCGGCATGGACTCCGAGCGCGGCGAGCGCCGCGCACAGTTCCTGGTCACCCCGGCTCGTCAGGTCGCGCGGCGGCATGTGGAACGACAGGCAGACCGCCTCGTCGTGGACCTGCTGGAGTTCGACGAGCTGCCGGACGACCGGCCCGCAGCCGGAACACATCGGATGCACCAGCGCCTCGATCCGCACCGGCGCGCCGGGAGCGCCGACCTCGATCGTTCCGGGGATGCGCTCCGGGACGTCCTTCGGCCGGCCGGTCAGCTCGGCCAACGCCCCCAGCGGCGTCGCACCGATCCACGCCAGGCGCGCGCGGCTGGTACGGGCCTCGACACCGAGGTCGAGGAACGGGACCAGCAGGCCGAACGCCACCAGGAACAGGACCGCGTGCAGACCGGCCCACGGCGCCATCGTCGCGGCGAGTTCCCCGGGCGGCGCGCCGGCGCTCGCCAGCAGCAGGATGCCGAGCACCGCGCAGGCGAGCACGACGGCGTGGACCGCCATGCACAGCGGGCAGATCCGCCGCAGCGGGTGGATCTGCACGCCGATCAGCAGGAGCGATTCCGGCGCGGCCACCAGGAAGGCGACGGCCAGCCACAGCAGCGGCGCCGCACCGGCTCCCGGCACGATCCCGCCGATCGCGGCGAGCGCTGCGCTCGAGACGAGAAACGCCACGCCGAGCGACGAGAGATCGATGCCGAAGACGTTCGACCAGCGCGACGAGAGCACGCCCTCGCAGTCCGTCAGCTTGCCGCGCGTGCAGATCTTCGAGGCCAGCCGGGGCGTCGCCGACGGCACCGCGGTCACGCGGCTCGCCTGGACCAGCGCGAGGCTCGCGGCGATCCCGACGAGCACCAGCAGCGCCGCGACCAGCGCCGCCATACCGCCCGCGGTCCCCGCGACGGCGGCGCCACCGCGCCACGCGCCGGCGAACATCGCGCACGTCAGGCCGGCTGCGGCGAGCCCGCGCGCCGCGAACATCGGGCGCGGCCCCTCGCCGGCAGTCTCGAACCAGTGACGGAGGCGCCACAGCAACCCGGCACGGGGCGCCGCCGGGGCCACCACCCCTTCCTGCACGGTCAGCGTGGCAAGAATACCAGTCCACTG
>JAJRXN010000324.1 GCA_024276295.1 Acidobacteriota bacterium | reverse complement strand
GGACCACATCCAGGCCGGGAAGTACTGCCCGGTGACCACGACAGGCTCGAGGTCACGGTCGGCGCTGAGAGCGAAGCAGGGCGTGGTGCCGGCGGCCGCCATGACGACCAGGGTGGTCAGGAGAGAGAGAGAGAGAGAGAGGAATGCGGGGCGAACAGAATGCGAAAGATCTTCGTTCGCACCGGGCGCGGG
This sequence comes from Acidobacteriota bacterium, assembly GCA_024276295.1. Classification (GTDB taxonomy): domain Bacteria; phylum Acidobacteriota; class Polarisedimenticolia; order J045; family J045; genus J065. The sequence continues at coordinate 2,837 of JAJRXN010000324.1, read as the reverse complement.
TGGTGATGGGCCTCTTCGACTCATGGCATGAATCCCCCTTGCCGGATGGCGACCCCGGCTCCCTGCGACAACCCGCCCGGATGGCCGTTCCACCCGGCGAGACTCCCCGGACCGGGCAGGAAGCGCGCGGGTCAAGAACGTGGTAGTCAGATCGTACGTCGATCGGCTGTGGAGACAAGTGGAATCGGACACCTGCGGACTCGAGGCCCGGGCCACGGAGCGCGGAACCGGGGATGCACGGTGGAAGATGTTCCTGTGGTCCCTCCACGGCAGGCGCGCGTGTGGAGACCGAAAAGCGGTCGTCCCGAAGTACTCCTATCCAAGGATCCTCTGGCACGTTCGCTCGCGAAAGGCAGGGAACTCCTCGGCACGGCTCACTGGGTCTTCCCATCCGACGGCGGCGCGCGCAGATCCCACAGCGAATACCAGAGCGGACGGTCCTGCAGCACGAACATCTTCTCGAACGGCCGGCGCAGCACCAGCCGCGGCTCCATCGACGCCAGCGTCCGCGACGCCCGCCGCGGATCGGGATCGACATCGACCAGGAACGCCGGCCGGCGCCGTTCGATCTCGCGCCACAGCGTTCCGCGGCGCTTGGCCTCGAGCAGCTCCGGGGAGACGAGGGCGTTGAGATCGAGAATCCGGCGTTCCGAGAAGACGCCGATCGCACCGATGTCCCAGGCGGCGACCACGGCATCGGGCGGCGTGTTGTCGGCCAGCCAGCGGCCGATCGCCATCGCCGCTCGTTCTTCGGAGCGCTGGTACGTCAGCGTCGCCGGCCGGATCACCGCCGCGTCGAGCACTAGCGACGGGACGATCGCCAGCCCCGGGACGACGGCGACCAGCACCCGCGACCAGCCGCCGCGACGCCACAGCGGCGCGAGCACGGCCAGCGCGCCGGCGATGATCAGCGGCGTGATCGGGAGTAGGTAGCGCGTGTAGACCGTCACGCCGCGCACCGCGTAGAGCGCCACGAGCCCGAGACACCACGCCAGGGCGAGCAGCCGCCCGTCGCCGTCGTGCCGCGCGCGTGGCCGCCGGCCGGCGGCGAGGGCCGCGACGGCCGCGGCGGCCAGCACGAGCAGTTCGACGGCCAGCGTCGAGGCGAGGATCTTCGTGATCCGCACCGCCGCCGGCAGAAGCGCCGCGAGCGAGGCCGCGAGCGCCCCCTTGGCCGGGGCGGTGTTCGGCAGGAGCCGGCCGAAGGTCAGCCAGGCCGCCAGCAGCCCCGTGGCCATCACGCCGAGGGCGAGTGCTGCCGGGGCCGCGGCCCGCCGCAGCCGCCGCCCGATCGGCCCCGCCTCGGCCAGCACGCCGTGCAGCGCGAACAGCAGGGTCAGTCCGATCATCTCCGGCCGGACGAACGGCGCCAGCCCCGCCAGCACGGCGGCCCCCCACGGCAGGCGTTCCGCCCGGCGCGCCCGGAGAGCAGACAGCACGACCGCCACCGGGAGCAGCGCCGCGAGGCTCGCCTCCAGTCCCGACGCGGACCAGCGCGCGAGCCACGCTTCGGACACCACGACGAGCCCCGCGAACAGGGCCAGGCGCCGACTGCCGGACCAGGCCTCGACGAGCAGCGCGACCGCCAGCGGACAGAGCAGCGCGAACACGACGCCGGCCGCCTTGGCGGCGACGAGCGGATCGCCGACCACCGCGCCGAGGCCCGTCATCAGCAGCAGCCACAGGGCGCTCGTGAAGCCGTAGGTCGGCGCGCCCGGATTGAACGACGGCTCGCCGAGATCCAGCAGGTTCCGTGCGAACCGCAGGTAGATGTACGAGTCGTCCGGCGTGAAGAACGCGTATCCGAGACACCGCAGCGCCGCGAGGCCCGCCAGGGCCCACAGCGCGAGCCGGAAACCGCGATCGGACAGGCTCACCGCACGAACTCCGCGAAGACGGGCGCGTGGTCCGAGGGGCGCTCGAGCCGCCGCGGCGCTTCGTCGATCGTGCAGCCCGCGGCGCACCCGGCAAGCGGTTCCGTCGCCAGCACGAGATCGATCCGCGCCCCGCGCCCGCGGCGTAAGGCCGCCTGGCGGTAGTCCCACCAGGTGTAGTGTCCTCCGGCCTCCTCGAAGCGGCGGAACAGGTCGACGAGTCCCCAGTCGAACAGACGCGCGAGCGCCTCGCGCTCCGGCGGGCTGAACAGCACCTTCTCGGCGAACCCGACCGGGTCCCAGATGTCGCGTTCGTCCGGAGCGATGTTGAAGTCGCCGGCGACCACCAGCGGCTCGTCCGGTGCGTGCCCGGCGACCAGCTCGTCGTGGAGCCGCTCGAGCCACGCCAGCTTGCGGGCGTACTTTTCCGTGCCGACCTCGGAGCCGTTCGGCACGTAGACGTCGATCACGCGCACGCCGCCGACCGTCGCGGCGAGCAGCCGGGCTCCGTCGTCGCCGCCGGCCGCGAATCCGCGCCGCACGTCCTGCGCCGGCTCGCGCGAGAGCAGCGCGACGCCGTTGTACGTCGGCTGGCCCCACGACGTGACGTGGTATCCCTCGGCCTCGATCTCCTCGCGCGGAAACGACCTGTCGACGATCTTCGTCTCCTGCAGCACGACCACGTCGGGCCGCTCGCGGCGCAGCAGGTCGAGCAGGTGCGGCAGGCGCACCCGGATCGAGTTGACGTTCCAGGTCGTCAGCGACCAGCGACCGCTCATCGCGCCGGACCTGCGGCCGGCGCCGCCACGTCGAGCGCCGCACGCAGCGCCTCGTCGGCCTGCGCCGCGACGCCGTCGAGCGACGGCCGGCCGAGCCGCAGCCAGCGCCGCGGGAGCGCCGTCGCGCCGGACGGCGCCGGCCCATCCCGGACGACGAACAGTGCGATCGGCGGTCCGGGAGTCT
>JAJRXN010000023.1 GCA_024276295.1 Acidobacteriota bacterium | reverse complement strand
TGTTCGACTGGTTTTCCGCCCGCTTCGACGGCGACGGGACCGCGGTGCGTGTCACCGGCGCACTGATCACCGTCGTCTTCCTCACCGCCTACGTCGCGGCGCAGCTCCTCGGCGGCGCGAAGACGCTCTCGGCGGCGCTCGGCCTGTCGCCGATGGCGGCGCTGCCGGCCGCCGCGGCACTGATCCTCGTCTACATGCTCCTCGGCGGATACGTCGCCGTCGCCTGGAACGACGTCGTGCGGGCGCTGATCATGCTGCTCGGCCTACTGGCGCTGCCGGCCGTCGGACTGGCGCGTCTCGGCGGGCCGGCATCGCTGCGCGATGCGCTGGCGGCGATCGATCCCGGGCTGATCGACCCGCTGGCGCTGTCGCTCGGCGCGCTGATCGGATTCCTGGGCATCGGGCTCGGCTCGCCGGGCCAGCCGCACATCCTCGTGCGCTACATCTCGATCGACGACCCGCGCAACCTGGTCGTCTCGGCGATCTGGGGCACGATCTTCAACGGACTGCTCGGCGCGGGAGCCGTCGCGGTCGGTCTCGTCGGCCGGGTGCTCGTCCACGACGGTCTCGTGCTGCCGGGGGACGACCAGGAGATGGTCTACCTCGTGTCGGCCTCGGCGCTGTTCGGGCCCCTGCTCTATGGCGTGCTGGTCGGCGGCGTGTTCGCCGCGATCCTTTCGACCGCGGACTCGCAATTGCTCGTCGTCGCCTCGACGGTCGTGCGCGATCTGTGGGAACAGGCCGGCCGTCGTGGTCGCGCGCTGACCGAACGGCAGAAGCTGACGCTCTCCCGACTGGCGTTGCTCGGCGCCGCTGCGGTCGCCCTGCTGATGGCGGCGCTGGCCCGGGACCTCGTGTTCTGGCTCGTGCTGTTCGCCTGGGGCGGCCTCGGTGCGGCGCTCGGTCCGCCGCTGATCTGCGGCCTGTGGTGGCGCGGCACCCGGCGCGCCGGCGTCCTGGCCGGGATGGTCACCGGGACCGTGGTGACGATCTGCTGGAAGCTGTGGCTGCGCGAGTCGACCGGGCTCTACGAACTGATCCCGGCGTTCGGCGCCTCGCTGCTCGCGGTGATCGTCGGCTCGCTGCTGGCACGGCGCGGGTAACAACGATGACCCGCTTCCTGCTCACGACCGACCCGGGGCGCGAGGACATCGTCCTCGACGAGGCGCGGGAGCGCTGGCCGGAGGCGACGCCGACGCGACCCGTCGATCCCCTGAGCGGGCGCGTGCTGGTCGAACTGCCCGGTGAGGCCGACCCGACGACGCTGCGCACGGTGCACCACGTGACGGAACTCCGGGCGCTCGCACGCGCCGCGAGCCTCGACGACGTGCGCCGCGTCGTCGCCGCGGTGGAGATCCCCGAACTCGAGCGCGCGCGGTCCTTCCGCGCGAGCACGACGCGCGTCGGGGAGCACCCGTTCTCGAGTCAGCAGATCGCCGGCGCGGCCGGTGCCGCGCTCCAGCGGCGCTGGGGCACGCCCGTCGATCTCGAGCATTTCGAGATCAACGTGCGCGTCGACCTCGTCGGCGACGAGTTGCTCGTCGGCATCCAGCGCACGCGCGAATCGCTCGGCAAGCGGATCCGCCGGGCCCGCACTCTGCGCACGTCGCTCAAGCCGACGATCGCGGCGGCGATGGTGCGGCTGGCCCGGGCCCACCGTGGCGCGGGGAGCCTGCTCGATCCGCTGTGCGGGACCGGGACGATCGCGATCGAGGCCGCATCGATCAACCCCGCCCTGACGGTGGCGGCCTCCGACTGGGACGAGCAGACCGTCGCGTGCGCGCGGGAGACGATCGCCGGCCACGGGCTCGGCATCGAGGTCCGCCGGCTCGACGTGCGCGAGATCTCCGCGGGCTGGGGCCGGCGGTTCGATGCGATCGTCACCGACCCGCCCTACGGCCTGCGCCAGGGCCGGCGCGTTCGGCTCGGCGCGTTGTACACGTTCGTGCTGCGCGGCTGCCTCGACGCCCTCGCCGACCGCGGCCGGATGGTCGTGATCTGCCCGCGCCGCCGGGCGTTCGAGGGAGCGATCCGTCGCCTGCCGCTGACGGTCGTCCACGAGCGTGTCGTGGAAACCGGCGGGCTGTACCCGCGGATCTGGGCGCTCGAACCGGAATGACCATGGGCTGACATGTCTTGCAATTCCCCTGCAGAACGCATCGCTTCGTCTGTTCTTGCGCCCCCCTTGCCCCCCCCGAAACTGGTATCGTCTGATCATGGATGGAATGCATTCCCGAATCCGGAACCTACACGGCAATGTCAAGCAAGGAGGAAACCCGCGCATGAAGAACCCGATGACCCACGTCTCCGTCCCCCTGTTGCTGCTTCTCGGCCTCGGCCTGGCTCCCGCGCTGGCGGTCGAGGAGTACTCCGGCGACATCCGCTTCTTCATCGACGGCGCAGGGCGTGCGGTGCTTCTCGTCGACACGGACGCCGACGGCCACGTCGACGAGGTGTTCCTGCTCGCCCAGGAGACGGCGATCACCCAGAGCTTCTCGGTCACCGGACAGAACGCGACCGTCACGTACATGGAGAATCGTGTCCTGGCCGACACCGCCGACGACTCGCTCCACATCGATCTCGCGATCGGCACGCCGCCCCCGGCGGGCAGCGGCCAGACGACCTACCGCATCCTCGATGGCGTCGAGCTGGTGCACGTTCCGGAATCGGACACGTCCCTGATGAACAGCTTCGGCACGGGGGACATCGACTCCGGACTGTTCAACAACTGGCTTGACCCATCGCCC